>JBEIMN010000671.1:0-2095 GCA_040378705.1 Acidobacteriota bacterium | reverse complement strand
GCGTTGAACCGATGAGCGACTATACAGTCTTAGTCTGTTTCAATAATGGTGAAAGAGGGGTGCTGGACATGAAGCCATACCTTGAATTTGGCGTCTTTCGTCGCCTAAAGGAGGTCGAGGTATTTCAACGAGTTCGAGTTGCCTTTGACACCATAGAATGGGACGTTGGCGTAGACCTCGATCCGGAGTTTGTGTACGCCAAGTGTCTGCGTACAGAATCAGCCACGGATTGAGATTGTGTCAGCGATCATGTAAAGCTGAGTAAATTTGGACACCGCTCACAGGTCGGACTCGCCACAGCCCCACGCACACGACGCAGTATGGAATCCGCCCCGGTCTGCAAGCCGAGCTTTGTCGCGGTCCTGGCTCCCGGCCTTCCGCCAGGCGCGAACCCGATTGAGGAAAGGGCTTCATTCATTCGATAAGTACGGCGCCCGCAACGTGTGGCGACTTCTGGCAATCGTTCGCAAAAGATTCACCGTGGACATTCAGAGTTACGGCAAAAGAATTTTCGCACCCGTAGCTGGAGTCGCACGGGGAGGCTCTCCCAAGGCAGATCAGCGACGGCGCGTTCATATCTACTGTGGACCTTGCGGGTAGCCTCTCGACGGGACGGACAATTGACAATCGTCTGCGCGCTGCTGACAAAAAGGGTGATGGCATCAGCCATCTGAACAATCTTCCCCAGCTTGAGAATATGTGCGCCTGCTAGTAGAGTCTTCATCTCGCCAGCATACATCAACTTACACCCGCTTCACCAAACTTGCGTCAGGGCCGATGCCCGGAATGAGCGTTCACAATCAGCGGAATCCGCAGTCGCCCCACGGCGGCGATCATCGAGCATTGCCAGGGCTGCGACACGCTCATCCACGAAGTCTATTCCGAGTCCGGCTTCGCACGGCGTCCCCCGGAATGGCAGCGCTATCACGCCAGTTTCCACACCTCGACCCGTGAGCTGGCCGCCATCGCCGCGAAGGCTCGCCCAGGCCTGCTCATTCTCTACCATCAGCTTCTGTGGGGTACGACTCCTGACGAAATGCTCCGTGAGATTTCACGTGGCTATGATGGCCGGGTGGTCTTTGGCCGCGATCTCGACATCTATTGATCCACCCGCTGAATCAGCGATTCACCCCGACCAGGGGGTCGAGAAACTTGAAGAGCTCTTTCGTTGCCGGGTCATCTGCCACGCCAAGCTCGGCGTTGATCCGGTTGTGGGTCGATTCGTTTACCGAGTAGACAGTCACCGGCACCTCCGCTGCCCGGAGCGCCGCGCCGAGTCGCCGTGCCTGGGCCGTCACATCCGGATTGCCGGCAATGTGCAGCACCAGGAATGGCCGGATTCCCTTGCCCTTCGCGATATGAGTGACCGCCGAAAAGTCGAGATGCTTCCGCGGATCGTTCCCGAACTTGACCCGATGGCCGAACTCCGGCAATGGCAGTCCGTGCAGTGTTTGACGCAGTTCGGCCGTGGCAATGATCGCCGGGATGTCGTACGTATCCCCGTCGACGGCGACACACCCGCGCAGCACTTCGAATGGCACTCCAACTTCGCGCAGGTAGCGATCATCCGTCGCCAGCAGCGCGGCCAGCTGCGCCCCCGATGAATGGCCCATGATGAAGATCCGTCGCGGATCTCCCCCGTGGCTGGCAATATTCCGGTGCACCCAGCCGACCGCCCTCGCCACATCGCGCACCACCTCGCCCATCTCGACCTTTGTCACGAACCGGTGATTGGTCGAGACGAAGATGAAGCCACGCCCGGTAAACGCCTGCGGCTTCTGCTGCACACTCGTCTTGTCACCGGTCTGCCATCCACCGCCGTGGATCCATAAGACGACCGGCAGATTCGTTCCCTTCGCCGGCGTGTAGACGTCGAGCATCTGCCTTTCGTTCGCCGGCTCGGCATAGGGGATGTTCGATTTGAGTGTCTGCGCCCCGGCGACCGGGACCAGCAATAACAGGAGCAGAATTGTGCGCATCGATTCTTGACCTCGCAATGAAGAGTATGGAAACAGAAAGTTGGGCTTCGGGGTTTAGTCGTAATCCTCCGGTAGCCCTGCAAACAGCAACGCACGCTGCCCGCTCTCTGAGTTAG
>JBEIMN010000670.1:0-2097 GCA_040378705.1 Acidobacteriota bacterium | reverse complement strand
ACGATCTTGTGCCCCTGACGGGCAAAATAGTTGAGGAATAGCGCGCGTACTTCGTTTCCGGTCATGGCTCTTGTCTCACAAAATTGCGGTCTTTAGTCAAAAGGCAAATGTAATCGCCCCCACTGGCTTTGTCAAATTTCCAGCGAAGTCTGGCGGGGTCCGGACAGGGCTTTTGCAAAGTCCCTTTTTCACCGGAGCGATCGTATTTTTAAGAGTCGGCCATCCTGGGTGCGCGCAGCCAGCCCGCGCCATTGCTCACATTTTATCTTATTGGGTCAGTGGGTCATTTGGGTCAGTGGGTCAGTGGGTCATTTGGGTCATTAGGGTGGGTGGAGGGCGCAACGCAACCTTCCCATACGAATCTAACTCACCTGGTACCGGGCACAGACCCCCCGCAGAAAACCAGCGCACCACCGAACCCCGTTCGCCGGTGCGCTGCTTTTTTGACCGGTCTGATGGCGACGGCTGTTGGGTGCAGAAAGCTATGATGAACTGCCAGGCGACCACTTCCGGACCCACGAATCGAGCAGTTTGATCGTCTCGTCGATCGTCAGGGCCACGAAACGATACTGATCCGACGAAAAATATTTGAGTCGAAACCCGAGTCGGCCCAGCAGGCGGAACCGCTCGATCGTTGGATAGATCGCCGTCAGCATCTCTGTCATCGTCTCTGGCACGGCCTTATACTGCGCATATCTCGCCTGCGCGATCGCCTCCGCAATATCGAGGGCGGTATTGTCGAGTCGAACGCCGATTGACTGTCTGGCAACCGGCTGGAAATTGCCGGTAATCGGAAGGAGCCATTCGAGAAAATCGAACCATCTGATGTAGATAATCAGGTCATCGGTGTCATTATTTTCCATAATTGATCAGACGCTCCGGCAAGTCCCCGGACTTGACAGCGCAACGCTCTCCTTGTGATGAGTTACCGTCATTGGCCAAGGCGCACTTCAACTTCAGATGACAAGATGGTATTCGGTTCATGATCCCTTGAAAATGGCCTGAGCATGAACTTGCCACGCCCGACAGAGAAAAAAGTTCCAATCCCAGCGCGAACCTCGTAAATTTTTACCAGTGCAATCTTTAATCAAATCGCTGAATCATCGCTGAATCATCGTTGAATCATCGGTGATCCGATTTTTACCACCCAGTTTAAGTCTGTTGCGTTTTTGAGCGGCCATTTCTATACTCAATCTTCGTAATTGCATCCCAGAGACGTCCATTGGCGGTGGCCGGAAGACAGATCGCTTGAGAATGGCTCCCTTCGCACCCTTTGAAACGGAGTGAGTCGATCACTGCCTCCCCTGCCCCGCCAGCCGCGATAATTAATTCAGACCCTGACGGAGAGATCGGCAATGCAGTTGAAGCTCCTGACAATCGGAATCATATTCGTATCGCTCTATTTCAGCTCCGATCCCGGCGCGACCGTAGCCCCGCTCGAAAGCTATACTCCGCGTGAACGGAGCCACTGGGCCTATGTCAAACGAGGGACGCCAGTAGTTCCAACAATTACGGCCATTACGGACGTGACGGATCAGGCCTGGGTGAAGAGTCCGATCGACGCATTTCTGCTCGAGCGGATGAAGCGCGAGGGGCTGCGCCCGGCGCCGGCGGCGGATCGTGTGACCCTGATCCGGCGGCTCTATTTCGATCTGATCGGGCTGCCGCCCACGCCGGCGGAGGTCGATACCTTCGTTCGCGACAACTCACCGGAGGCCTGGTCACGCCTTGTCGACCGTTTGCTGGCGAGTCCGCAGTATGGCGAACGCTGGGGGCAGCACTGGCTCGATGTCGTGCGCTACGCCGAATCTGACGGCTTCGAATACGACACCCACCGCAATGATGCCTGGCGTTACCGGGACTATGTCATAAAAGCATTTAACGAGGATCGTCCTTACGATCAGTTTGTAACTGAGCAGTTGGCCGGCGATGAACTGGGAAGCGGGAACGAGGAGGCACTGGTCGCCTCGGGCTTCAACCGGCTCGGGCCACTGCGAAAGAACGCCGGCAATCAGGAAGTCGCAAGCAGCCGCAATGAGGTGCTGACGGAGATGACCAATGTCGTCGGCGCCGCCTTCCTCGGCGTGACGCTCGGTT
>JBEIMN010000669.1:0-2099 GCA_040378705.1 Acidobacteriota bacterium | reverse complement strand
TCGCCGGAAAGATGATGTGTCCAGACTGTTCCCCACCGATCGAGCCTCCGCCTCCAAGCAGTTCTTCAAGGACATATTTGTCGCCAACAGAGGTTCTGACCAGTTCGATTTCAAGTTTGCGCAACGCCAGTTCAAGTCCGAGGTTGCTCATGACTGTTGCGACGACACGGCGCTTTGAAAGTCGATTGCGTGTTGCAAGGTACTCGCTCATCATATGCAGGATAAAGTCACCGTCGAGCAGTGAGCCACGTTCGTCGACGAGCATCAATCGATCAGCGTCGCCATCAAAGGCGAAGCCGACCACGGCCCCGGCATCGACGACCAATTGCTGAAGCTTCTCAGGGTGGAGTGCACCGCAATCCAGATTGATGTTGCGACCATCAGGCTGGTCGTTGATGACCATTACCTCGGCGCCAAGTTCACGGAATAGTTCGGGGGCAATGCCGGATGCCGCTCCATTGGCGCAGTCGAGCACCAGTTTTACCCGATTGGATCCCTGGATAGCCGTCAGGTCAAGCCCGGCCGCGACTTCGTCGCGAAGATAGTCGAAATATCTTCGTGTCAGCTCGGCGGCTGACTCGGCTTCAGGTTGATTCTGGCTCGCGCCTTCACTCGAGTCGGCCGGAGCGGGCTGCGCCAGATCCGACTCGATAGCGAGCTCCATCTCATCGCTCAACTTGCGACCAGTCGCTGAAAATATCTTGATCCCATTGTCGTGGTATGGATTGTGCGATGCAGAGATGACGACTCCGGCCGCTGCTCCAAGTTCTCGCGCCAGAAATGCAACCCCAGGTGTTGTAATCACCCCGGCAGAGAGTGATTCAGCTCCAGCTCGTTCGATCCCACACCGTATCGCGGACTCCATCCATTGACCAGATTCGCGCGTGTCACGACCGATGACTATCCGTGCTTTCTCACCCAGTCTTGACGCGAGCGAAAACCCGATCTTCTCGATCGTCGAGGCATCGAGCGGGTACTTACCTGCCTCACCCCTGATTCCATCAGTGCCAAAGAGTCTTCCCATCCTCACCTTCCCTTACGATAGCTTTTTACCGGCATGACTTTTTGAATCCTGATCTGTGTTCTGTACTGATCAGGAAGGGCAATCGCCGGTAACGATTGTTGACCGCTCCTCGGTGAACCTGACAGGTTGACCGTTGCCCGAACCTTGGCAGCAGTTAGGCTTCGCACCAGCGATCGCGGGCCAAAAATTTCGATACTTGTCTGACCGAGTGCGACTGGCCGTCCGGATACGGTCATTGTCCCCCGTGGAGAGTCATTGGTGACATTGATTCCGGTGATTAATCTGCGTTCACGAATTTCACCGATTTCGATGTAGAGCTTGATCGAATCCTGCGTTTTAACACGAATCCTCTCCGAAGTTTCAACATCGACGAATGTTTCGAATGGCCCGGTTCGACCGGCGAGGTTGACCGTCTCGGTGTTGAGCCGCTCAACCTTGTTGACCTCCGACTCCGGACCCTCGATATCAATGACCGGAGGGATGATTTGAATGTCGTAGATTTCAAGCCCGGGTATCAGTCGGTTGTCCATTTTGGCATCGACCCTGACCGATCTGCTCGCGGTTCGTTCGAGGTGAAGCCGCAGGTTGGGTGGGGAGATCTGTAGAACTTCGACGTGATCGGGGCGTCTGACATTGTTTGGCTGGAGATGAGCAATCCTTGCCCCCGGCTCCTTATTGGTCAGGTTCGCCGTAACCCAGATCTGATTGGAGGTTAGACCCGTGACCACGTTTCGCGGACCGTGAAGTCGAACCGTAACCATCGGACTGTCATCCGTGACGATCTCCATTCCGGGCGGGACGCCATGAAATTCGACCGGTACACCGTTAAGCCGAACGTCTGCACTTGGCTGGCGAGAGAATATGAAGAGCAGCACAGCGAGGACGATCGAGAGCAGCTTGAGCCACTTGTTCTCGAGCTGCAGGTGTGACCACTCCTTGAGCTGGAGGAGGAACGTGAGTCTTCTCATCGGCCGCTCCCGTCCTGGTCTCGATCCTTTTCTGGTGGGCCCAATGGGCCCATTGGGCCTGATAAGCCAGATGAGCCTGATGGCACCTGACGATGGCGCGCTCCAAC
>JBEIMN010000668.1:0-2106 GCA_040378705.1 Acidobacteriota bacterium | reverse complement strand
TCGATAGGTCCCCCCAAACTTGTGCGTCCAGCGACCACGTGTCCAGGTGACACTGCCATTCAGATCCGAGTTGGTCTGCCGTTCACGCTTGTGGAGGAAGGTTCCTTCATTGAGGTTGCTGACCCGTCCCGGGCCGAAGAAGGGCATCGCTCCACCCGTCTGGTCGAGCCCAAGAATCGATTTTGGAATTCCGAATGGATCGTAGTTGAAGTCAGGAAAGAGATCGACCTCGTTGTCGCTCCGAATCCGGTTCAGACCATACCGCACGTCGAGCACCAGCGAGGGTGAGATCGACCACGTATCACCGATCGAGATGTAGGGATTCTTGTCCGGCTGCTGGTTGCCGACGAACTCGTTGCGACTATAGTAGGGATTCTCAGGCCCCCACGAACGCGGGGTCAGAATGTTGCCGAGCTGAATACCACCCGTCGCATAGAGGTTGTGGCTCCGCCAGTTATAGTCGACGCGCGAATTTATGTTGTTCTTTGAAAACTGCTGCAGCCCGCGATAGAAGAAGTTATTGGCATTGAAGATATCGTTTGGCGTCCGGTTCGGAAGCGGAAACGACTGGAGGAGCTTAAGTCCGGCCGCGCTCAACCGGTCGACCGGAATCGGGCTTGTCCGCACCAGCCCGTCCGCGCCGGTTACCGTCGGAAACTGAACCCGGTTGTACTGCGAAGTCGTCCCAATCCGAGTCGCGTTGAACGGATCGAAGACCTTGATCGGAATCCCCTTCCCGCCAACGTTGACCAGCGTCTCGCTGAAGTCCCCAATCCGCTCCTTCGCCGTCGGAACCGTCTTCAGGTAATCGTAGTTGCGGTTGAACTCGAGCCCCTCATAACTGGCAAAAAAGAAGGCGCGATCACGAAGGATTCGACCACCGGCCGTTCCGCCATAGGTGTGCGATTTGAAGGGGCCACGACCGATATTCTGGGCATTGTTCGTAAACGAATTGGCATTGAGCGCCTCGTTTCGGATTCGCCAGAAACCGGTGCCGTGAAAATCGTTGCTGCCACCCTTCGTCGTGAAGATCACTACCCCCTGCGCCCGACCATACTCGGCAGAGTAGTTGTTGGTGATCGTCCGAACCTCCTGCAATGCATCCTGATTCGGCATGACCGCAACTTCATTCCACGCCGAACCCTGAACGCTCACCCCGTCAAGTTGGATGTCGTTCGAAAAGGCCGACCCACCGTTGATTCCGATCGCTGAAGCCTGCCGCCGACCGTCGATTCCAATGCCGAACGAGGTCGTGCTCTGCGAATTATTGAAGGCTCCGCGCGGTGTCACCCCGGCCTGCAGCGCGACATAATTGAACGGGTTGTGGTTAATATTCGGCAACGTCTGGATCACGCGCTCGTTGACCGCTCCGCCAACCGTCGCGTTGGTAGTCTGCAACGCCGCCGCGTCCGCGGTCACCGTCACCGTCTCGAGCGCTCCACCCGCCTGGAGCGGGATGTCGATCTTTATCGTCTGCGCTGTCGTCAACTGGATACCAGTCCGCACCGCCTTCGAAAAACCTGCGTTGGCCTTCTCAACCGTTACCCGGTAAGTCCCTGGCGCCAGATATGGCACCGTGAAACTACCCGTTGTATCGGTTGCCACACTCGACGCAACGTTCGTCTCCTCGTTGACGACTGTAACTGTCGCCCCGGGAATGACTGCCCCGGTCGAATCCGTCACGATACCCGTGATCGTACTCGACTTGATCTGACCATATATGCCTGTAGTTGCCACCAGCAGGCACATAATCAGCTGTAAAATCCTGATTTGTGATCTGAAACCGTATCTCATCTTGCCTGGTCTCCGTGAATTTGTGAATTCTGAATTGAGTCAAGCAGTCGGGTGAGAGCGAAGTGGCATCACGCCCCTTCACTGCCCGGCTGATTTATGTCTGGTAAATCGCATGGTATTGCACATCCATGGCTGGATGGTCAGCTAGCCACCGAACCGCGTTCCTTACACATACCCTTTAGTGACGGTAGTAACGGAACACGTCCCTTTTATTAGACCGGCGATATTTTAAATTTGGTGACCGACGAACTGTATCAAATAAAACTATGGCCAAAACTATGGCCAAAACTGCGGCCCAAACTGTGGCAAGTA
>JBEIMN010000667.1:0-2109 GCA_040378705.1 Acidobacteriota bacterium | reverse complement strand
GCAGGGGCCAGGGCGGAGAGCATCGAGCGTTTGGCGGTCCGCTGCGATGTTGGAACCAATCCGCGAACCCGTGATGAGGTGACGAAGGCGACGACTGCCACCTGCGAGCTGCAGGGCGTCAACAAGGTCTTCTTCCTCGATCGTAATTTCCAGCCATCGACGACCGTGCCGGTTCGGTTCTCGCCACACAGTCTCTCTTTTGGCGAGGTGGAAGAGATCGGAATCGGCCGGCAGTAGGGTGTGAGGTATCGGATCGATGCGTTATGCGATCATGCGCCGGGTGAGCCCCGGGATGGGCAATTGTGAACTGACCTTTGTCGGGCGGACGGCGATCGATCTCGCGCGGGCAGATGAGCAGCACCGACGGATTGGGCAAACGCTCGGAGCGGAGGGCCTGACCGTCATCACGCTCCCGGCGGACGGGTCGCTTCCCGACTCGACCTTCACCGAGGACACGGCGATCATCCTCGACGAGGTCGCCGTCATCACCAACCCGGGCGCTGCCAGCCGGCGGCCCGAGACGACGGCAATCGCCGAGATGCTCTCCCGTTTCCGTCCGCTGCGATGGATCAAGGGTGAGGGCACGGGCGAGGGCACGGGCGAGGGCACAATTGAGGGAGGGGATGTCGTCCGGATCGACCGCACACTCTATGTCGGGATCGACACGCGGACCAATGCCGCCGGCCTCGCCAGTCTCGCCAGTCAGGTCGAGCCATTCGGCTATGCGGTAATCCCGGTTCCAACGACGAACTGCCTCCACCTCAAGACCTGTGCGACCTACCTTGGAGACGAGACCTGGCTCACCAATCCGGCCTGGTTCGACGGCGCCAATCTCAAAAAGTTCCGGCTCCTGACCGTCCCTGCGGATGAGCCTTGGGCGGCCAATACCCTCTCATTGAATGGTAAAGTCTATCTGCCGGCCGGCAACCCACGGACAAGCGAGCTGCTCGAACGTGAAGGCTACCGTGTCGCGACGATTGAAATGGATGAGCTGCAGAAGGCGGAGGCGGGGCTGACCTGCGTCAGTCTGATCTTCGATGATTAGCGCTTGATGCTGGACGGGGTGGCGGGGGAGATCTCCTGGCTTAATCTCCCCCGCGCACAGACTCAGCTTCTCAGGTAAGACGCCCCGTTGACGTCGACAATCGTCCCGGTCAGAAAATCGGTCCCTTCAGAAGCGAGGAAGAGTACCGTCCGTGCAACCTCATCGACCCGTGCGACACGATTGAGCGGGCTTTGCGCCATGATTCCCTCCCCCAGCGGGCCGTGTACCTTGGGCGCGACCCTCTCCGTATCGACAAAGCCCGGAGCGACGACATAGACAAATATATTGTGCGGGGCGAGTGCCTGAGCGAGCGACTGGCTCATGGCGTTAAGTCCCGCCTTGCTCGCACCGTATGCCGGCGCTCCCGGCTCACCACGAAAGGCGCCGCGCGACGAGACGTTGACGATCTTTCCACCACCCTGCCGGATCATTGGCTGGGCAGCGCAAAATGTGACATTGGCCGCGCCAATGAGGTTGGTCTGAATCGTTCGCGTCCAGGCCTGCTGCCACTCCTCATAATTGGCCTCATAATTGGCTGGGGCGATCTCGTGCGGTTCGAAGATCGCAGAGTTGTTGACCAGGATATCGAGCCGGCCCAGCTCACTGACCACGCGGTCGATCATTCCGCGCACCTCATCCGGCCTGGTGATATCTGCCTGATGGAGGAGATGCGGATCACCGCCAATCGCCTCCTGCGTCAGCACCGCGTCACTCAGATTCTGGTTATAGTGAACGACGACCGTCGCGCCGGCGACGGCAAACTGGCGGCAGACCTCACGGCCTATCCCGCGTGAAGCGCCGGTAACCAGCACGACTTTCCCCTTGAAGTTCATGGAACTCCCTCCCAATGATGATAAATCAGGATCCTTCGGTCTTTGGACGGAGGCTCTCGACATACCAGTTGAGGGCCATCTTCGCCAGCTTCCAGATCTTGCCCCACTCGATCGACCCCTCTTCACCATAAAAGATCCTGCCGAGCAGCAGATCGCGAAAATGGCGCCCCTCACGACGGAGCATGAACTCCTTCGCGTAAGGCCGCGCAACATCGAAGAAGGCAAAGTTGG
>JBEIMN010000666.1:0-2116 GCA_040378705.1 Acidobacteriota bacterium | reverse complement strand
GGACGAAGAGGCTTTCGGAGGCGAGCGGCATGGCAAGAAAGCTGACACCGCGCAGATCGACCGGGATTGCCGCCGGTGGCGCAAGTGCGACGGCACGTTCGCGCGCGTACCTCCCGCGCATCTCCTCTGAGATCGGAGAGGAGTTGAAGAGGGCATAGTCAAGGCTCAGTCCCGGAACGTATGAGAGCAGGACCCGCAGGTGATCCTCGGCCGAGAACCCGTCGGTTTCATCAAACTCTGTCATGGCGTTGCAGATGTAGAGCTTGCGCGCCGCTGACCCGCGCAGCGCGGCAGCGAGATCGGAGACGAGCAGGTTGGCGATGACGCTGGTAAAAAGTGAGCCGGGACCAAGAGTGATCAGATCGGCCGACATCAGCGCCTCAACCGCGGCTGGTATCGCACGCGCATCGGATGGCTCAAGCCGCAGATTCCGGATCGGCCCCCGCCGGGATTTGATTGCGATCTGACCGCGGATCGTCTCCCCGCCGACGCTGGCGACCAGATCGACCGGGGTCAGCGTCGAGGGCAGCACTCTCGAATCGATTCCGAGCAGACTTCGCGCCGTCTCGATCGCGGCGAGCAGATCCCCCTCCAATTGTGTCAGCCCAAGCAGCAGCAGATTGCCGAGTGAATGGCCGCCAAGTGGCCCCTCACCCGGAAAACGATGGCGGAAGAGCGCGGTTATCTCGTTCTCTTCTGGCGCGAGCGCGACAAGGCAGTTTCGAATGTCTCCCGGGGGCAGAACTGCAAACTCGCGCCGAATCCGGCCTGAACTCTGCCCGTCATCCGTCACGGTGACGATCGCCGTCAGCTCGATCGTTCCATCGGCCACGCAAGCATGGCGACTCAAACCTGCCAACAACGTCGAAAGCCCCGTCCCGCCACCAATGGCGACAATTCGGAACGGCCGACTGCTCGGTTTCTCTGGTGAAATATCCACGGCTGGCATGAGGACACTGGCTACTTGGATTTCCGGTAATGGCTACCGATTCCCCGGTATGCCGCGGTGTGGACAGTCAGTGGTGTTGATACAGTCGGGGGCAAGCCTGATCCGTTCCACCGGAATCCCGGCAATGAGGTGCGACTCGATGATCTCCGGAATGTCTTCCGACGTTACGCCGCCATACCAGACCCCTTCCGGATAGATGACCACGACCGGGCCGTGCTCACACTGATCGAGACAGCCGGACTTGTTGGCACGGACGTCAGACTTCAGATCACGCAACGCCAACTCTTTCTTGAAAGAGACCTGCAATGACCCGATTCCAGTTTCGTCGCAACTTCCGCGTGGGTTTTCGGCAGGCCTTTGATTGGTGCAGATAAAAATGTGATGGTTGAAATTTGGCATGATCTCGGGTAGCGAATTGAATCATGAATATGGAAATCTGGTAACCTGAAAGCCATTACCAGCTCTTTCATCAAACCCGAATATTCTCATAAAATCGATCGGGAGGGAACCACTATCAAAATCGGTCGATGGCCATACACGCCATCACCCATTTAAGTGATGGGGCAGGATGACTGAATTGGAAGATTTTTCTTTCGATATCTGCAATTAAGGGCTATATTTCCGTTCTGCGTGTCAGGCTGCCAATTTTATTTAATCGATTGTTTTATGCTCTAAAAAATAGAGAAGCGACAAAAGAGAAATAGACAAGAGAAGAAGAGAAGAACAGGAAGAACAGGAAGACCAGAAAGAACAGAAGGAGGCTCGACAGGGATGAACAACAGCTTGACAGGGATGAGCAACAGACTTACGAAACAGACGATCAGCCTGATAACCTCGTTACCGATGGAGAAGAAGTTGAAGGTGGACGAGGTTGTCCGGCGTCACGTGCTGGCCTGCCGCCGGAACGGTTTTATGCCGGAAAATATGGAGCGAGTATTCATCGAGGCGGTCGAGATGGTCGAGATGGAGGAGCGCGCGCCACAATCATCACAATCAGTTGACGTCGAGGTTCGGGATTATGAACCGCTGCGACGGTATGAGCAGTACGTAAGCCCGCGGGCAGCCTGACCCGGGAGCTGAATGGGGATAATATTGCCGGTGTAGTTGCCGGTGTAGTTGCCGGTGTAATTGCCGGTGTAATTGCCGGTGTAATTGCCGGTGTAATTG
>JBEIMN010000665.1:0-2124 GCA_040378705.1 Acidobacteriota bacterium | reverse complement strand
GGCCACACGGTCATCATTCGGCAGGGAGGGGTGGATCAGAAATTTGTTCTCCACCTGATACCATCCGGGATTACGCATCCTGGCAAGACCTGTGTGATTGGAAACGGGGTGGTCGTCGACCCGCGGGCGCTGATTGATGAGATGAACGAGCTGCGAGAGAAGGGGATCGAGGTGACGCCGGCGAATCTGGTGATCAGTAACCGTGCGCACCTGATTCTGCCATACCACGTCGCGCTCGACCGTGCGATCGAGGCGAGCCGGGGCGGCAACGCCGTTGGGACGACGATGCGTGGGATTGGGCCGGCGTACGAAGACAAGATGGCGCGGCGCGGACTTCGCGTCGGGGAGCTGACCAACCCGACGGCGCTCGCGGTGCGGCTTCGTGACAATGCACGGCAGGCCAACCGCCTGCTGGTCATGCTTGGCGGCGAGCCGATCGATGAGAATCGGCTGGTTGAGGACGGCCACCGCTGGTGCGAACTGCTTGCCCCGCACATCCGTGACACGACCTACCTTCTCAATCAGGCGGCAGGTGATGGGAAGAGCATCCTGATCGAGGGGGCGCAGGCGACCATGCTCGACATTGATCACGGAACCTATCCGTTTGTCACCTCCTCCAACTCGTCGATCGGTGGAGCCTGCACCGGAGCGGGGATCCCGCCATCGCTGGTCAATGTCGTGATTGGCGTGATCAAGGCTTACACGACACGCGTGGGCGGCGGACCATTTCCAACCGAGCTCAACGATGAGACAGGTGAGTTCATTCGCGCCCAGGGCGGGGAGTTCGGGGCCTCGACCGGCCGACCGCGTCGAACCGGCTGGTTCGATGCCGTCGTCGCACGCTATTCGGTCATGGTCAACGGACTCGACGCGCTGGCACTGACGAAGCTCGACGTCCTCGATGAGCTGGATGAGATCCGGATCTGTGTCGGCTACCGGATCGATGGTCAGGTCACAGACCAGGTCCCCTACGATGCAGAGCAGATGGCGGCGGCCGAGCCGATATACGAGACAATGCCCGGTTGGAAGAGCACGACCCGCGGCATTCAGCGACTCGCCGATCTTCCGCCACGCGCACAGGCCTACCTCGAGCGGCTGGCAGAGCTTTCAGGCGCGCCCTTCGCGTTTGTCTCGACCGGCCCGGAACGGAACGAGACGATCATCGACCACGAGGTCCTTGGCCGGCGCGGGCTGCGGCTCGATCATTCGTTCTGATCCGGAGAAGCGATGCGTTACAGCTACCATACAGCGGATGTTTTTACGGACCAGCGCTTCGGCGGGAATCAGCTCGCGGTGCTCACGGCGGCCGAGGGGCTCACTTCCACGGATATGCAGCAGATAGCCCGCGAATTCAACTACTCCGAAACCGTCTTCGTCCTTCCGCCGGAAGATCCCGCGCACACCTGTCGGCTGCGGATATTCACCCCGGCCGAGGAGCTGCCCTTTGCCGGCCATCCGACGATCGGGGCGGCGTTTATTTTGGCACTGACCGGGCACCTCGCGACACCGGCCGGCGACGGCCTGGTGAAGGTGGTCTTCGAGGAGGGAGCGGGGCCGGTTCCGGTCGAGATCAGCCGCACCGCCGGGCGGTTTCACGCCTGGCTGACCGCGCCGCGCCTGCCAGCGACCGATCCCGATCCGCCGTCGGTCGACACCGTCGCACGGGTTCTCTGCCTCGAGCCAGAGGAGCTGCTGACCGGCCAGAATGGACCGCAGGGTGTCTCGTGCGGCGTTCCGTTCCTCTGTGTTCCGATACGCTCACTCGCGGCGATTCGCCGGGCCAATGTCGATCGCGCCGCCTGGCTCGCCAGCCTGGCCAACTCCTGGGCGCCAATGATCTGCGCCTTTACACGCGAGACAGAGTCTGCCGAGGCCGATCTTCACGTCAGAGTATTTTGCCCCGGCCTTGGCGTCGAGGAGGATCCGGCAACCGGATCGGCCGCCGCAACCCTCGGAGCCTATCTCGCCCAGCGCGATTCACGAACCAATGGCACGATCCGGTTTGTGATTGAACAGGGTATTGAAATCCTCAGACCGAGCCGGATCGATGTCGCCGTCGATAAATTGGACGGTGAGATCGTCGCCGTCAGGGTCGGTGGATCCGCCGTCTCCGTTATGCAGGGT
>JBEIMN010000664.1:0-2135 GCA_040378705.1 Acidobacteriota bacterium | reverse complement strand
TGGTAAGATAAATGTTCGAACTCAATTATCGTTGTATCTCACTAATATCGCCGGCAAATATCGCCGGTCTGGTCGGTTGTTATATTTTCGGTGCATCGATCAGCCTCCGGATCGTTCTTAATGGGCGGATGGCACGGCCAGTCGCGGTGAGGAGGCTTGAAGTTCTTACCAAAAGTTTTTTTATTGGCTATACTTTCGGGCACATTGATGATTATGGAAGCGAAGGAGAAGAGTAATGAGAAAAATATTGCCTGGAATGACACGTTCAGCGATTCTTTTGCTGGTTGGCCTGATTGGCTCTATTGGCCCTGTTCTTATGGTCGGTGCACAGTCGATACCGATCCAGACTTCGGCACAGAACAGCGCGAAGAGCTTCACCCCAGAGGAGGTGATCAAGCAGTTTACGACCCGGGAGTCCGAGCTGCGCGAGATATGGAAGGAGTATGCCTATCAGCAGGAGTCGCGACTCCAGGTTCTTGGCCCAGCCGATATCGTCTCCGGCGAGTATTACCAGGTCTCTGAGTTTGTCTTCAATGATGCCGGCCAGCGGCTGGAAAAGATCATCAAGGCGCCGCCATCGACCCTTGATCGGGCAGGATTGACGATGACCCAGGAGGACAAAAATGCCTTCATCAACCTCCAACCCTTCGCGCTGACGGCTGAGGATCTTCCAAACTATAATGTAAATTTTGTCGGAAAAGAGAAACTTGACGAACTGAACACTTATGTTTTCGAGATCATTCCAAAGATAATGTCGAACCGGCGCGAGCTCAATCGTCTGAAGGACAAGGGAATCGAGGGCAAATACTTCGAGGGCCGGATCTGGGTCGACGATGTCGATCTGATGATCGTCAAGACGGCAGGAAAGATCGTCCCCGAGTTCAAGCAGCGCTTCGCGAAGTTCGAGACCTTCCGTGAAAATATCGACGGAAAGTTCTGGTTCCCGACATACACCTATGGCAATGACAACCTCGAATTCGACACCATGCGCGTTCGGGTACGAATGGTGATCAAGTATCGCAACTACAAGCGCTTCCAATCCGACGTCAAGCTGGTCGATGTCGATGAAGTAGTCGAGAAGGAGCCGCCGCCGGCGAAGGATGGCAAGCCGGTGTCTCCATCATCGCCGGAGACGAAAAAAGAGGAGAAGCCTAAGCGGCCTCGCCCCTGAGTCGCGGTCGGTTTGAGACGGTGAAACCAAAGATGGCCATCATGATGAGGGCGGAGATCAGCGAGATCGCCGCCCCCATTTTATTGAGGCGGGACGATAGATAAATTCGACTCTATGATTACCGGACGGAAGTGGAACTCCGCGCAGCAGATAATCGACACGATACCATTGCGCGGGTCGACCATCGATGGTAACCAGCCAGCCCGAATCGGCCTGTTCACTGACAACGAGTATCGATTTATGGCTGGCGAGGGTATCGATGCTGATCCGATCGGCCTGAAATGATCTGACCGTCGCCGTGGCGGGTGAGGATTCGGGCCCGGTCGCGACCGGATCCAGATAGTCCTTGAACCAGGACTGATCCCTGGTGTCAGGACTCGCCGGCTCGACGAGGGCGGTCGATCGAAGATCGACCAGCGCGCCATCGCGGTCGCGCATCTCGCCGCGAATCAGTTTCAACTGATCGCCTTCCCAGGCCTCCCTGACCCGCCTGACGAGCCAGGCACGTGGAAATACCTGGCTGTTCTCGAATATCTGATAATCGGCAAAGGGTGTACCGGCGGCCAGTGGCCCGACCTCGCGCCAGCGAGAGGGATCAGGTTGACGATCCTGATCCTTCCCGCTGGTGCGACGCGGAATCATGAGGTAGCGGGCATTGAGGAGATCGAGCGTCTGATCAAAGGGCTCGAGGATCGACGACAGCCAGGTCCTTCCCGCCTCGTCGATTCCACTGAAATTCTTGTATCGACCGTCGAGCAGTGGATCGTAGCCGGTAACCATCGGGTGGCCGGCAAACCAGAATTGTGAAAACTCCCCATCACGCGGTGAGAGCTGCAGATGGGAGCGGAAGAGACGTTGAGGACTAACTGTCCGTGCCTCCTCGACCTGTGCCGCCAACCAGCCCGGAACGGCGGTTCCAAGCTGAGTCTCGATCTGGGCGGCGTGGGTTATCGGGGCATTCGCC
>JBEIMN010000663.1:0-2137 GCA_040378705.1 Acidobacteriota bacterium | reverse complement strand
CTCCATCGCCTTCATCGCCCGGTTGATATCCCGCGTGTAGATTGATGCGG
Source organism: Acidobacteriota bacterium (assembly GCA_040378705.1). Lineage (GTDB taxonomy): Bacteria > Acidobacteriota > Blastocatellia > RBC074 > RBC074 > CAIOZW01. The sequence goes on along the minus strand of JBEIMN010000663.1, from coordinate 2,087 downwards.
AGAGTCCATATTTGACGCCATTGGCGATCTCGACCGCCTCATCGATATCCCGGCAGGGGATGATGCTGAGCACCGGTCCAAAGATCTCCTCCTGCGCGATTCGCATCCCGGGGGCGACGTCGGTGAAGATCGTCGGCTCGATGAAGAATCCGTGCGCATAATCTCCTTCTGTCAGACGATTGCCGCCGAGGTGGAGCTTTGCCCCATCTTCACGCTGCCCAATCTCGATGTAGGAGAGGATCTTTTCGAGCGCCTCCTGATTGATGACCGGCCCGACATCGACACTCGGGCTGAGCCCGTTACCGATGCGGAGCGCCCGTGCCTGCTCCGTCAGCCGCTCGATGAATTTACGATAGACTTTGCGATGGACGACGATCCGTGAGGCGGCCGTGCAACGCTGCCCGGAAGTCCCGAAGGCGCCCCAGATCGTTCCCTCGACCGCGAGGTCGAGATCGGCGTCCTCCATGACCATGATCACGTTCTTTCCGCCCATCTCGAGCGAGCAGATCTTGTCGTGCTGCGCTGCCTGCGTCGCAACCAGCCTTCCCGTATCGGTCGAACCGGTGAAGGAGACCAGCCGCACTCCCGGATGGGTCGCCATCGGCGCCCCGGCACTCTCGCCAGTCCCCATAACGATGTTGATTACTCCCGGCGGTACCCCAGCCTCCTCCGCCGCCCGGACCAGATTGACCGTCGAGAGCGGCGTATCCTCCGCCGGCTTGATCACCAGCGTGTTCCCGCAGATCAGCGCCGGCATCATCTTCCACGACGGAATCGCCATCGGGAAGTTCCACGGTGTGATCAGCGAGCAGATGCCGACCGGTTGCCGGACGCACATCGCCATCTTGTTCGGCAACTCCGAGGGGGTCGTGTAACCGTGCAGTCGCCGCCCCTCACCCGCCGTGTAGAAGGTCATGTCGATCGCCTCCTGCACGTCACCACGCGCCTCCTTGAGCACCTTGCCCATCTCCCGTGTCATCTCGCGCGCGTACTCCTCTTTGCGGGTCATCAGCAGCTCTCCGAGGCGGTAGAGGATCTCCGCACGCTTCGGTGCCGGCATCCCCTTCCATTTCGGATAGGCTTCGGCCGCTGCCGCAACTGCCGCCTCGACATCTTTCCCGGTCGAGGCCGGGAAGAGGCCGATCACCTCCCGCGTATCGGCCGGATTCCGGTTCTCGATATATTCGCCACTCACTGGTCTGACCCACTTGCCGCCAATCAGATTCTTGTATCTGACCGGACTCGCCGGGCGATTTTGGCTCCCGGCCTGGGTTTTGGTCTGGCTCTTGGTCGGGCTCTTTTTCTTTGTCGCCATGGGGTTCCCCCAATTCCTATCTGCCGGCTGATGCCGACGCTTTGGGCCGCGTGTGACAGAGCAGGCAGCTGACACGCTCATCACGCCACTTGCCCGGATGCTTGTGCTCAAGTTCGAGCTGGCCCATCTTCTCCGGAAGATGGCACGCCAGACACTCCTTCCGACTTGTCACCGTCAGGTGCTCTGGCGGATTGGCCGGCATCGGCTTTGCCCTGTTCCTGGTCGAAAGAAAATAGAGTCCGCCGACAACTGTGATGATGATCAGGAGAAAAATAAGGTCGCGTGGTTTCATGCTGGCTCACCGTAAGATTCTGGCCGTAAGATTCCAGTTAAAAAGTTAGTATCTTAAGTTTTGACTGTAGCAAATCGAATCGAAGAAATACAGTGGGAAGAGATGGCTGGTAAGGTCAGATCAGGAGTGCACCAGGGCGATCGCATTTTAAGAGTCAGGATTCCCGGATGCGCGGGCCGGATGCGCGGGCCGGATGCGCGGGCCGGATGCGCGGGCCGGATGCGCGGCCTGGGTGCGCGGACCTCCGGTCCGCATGTCACCGGCACAGAGCTGCTTTGAGATAAAATGAAACGGAGAAGCTGCTGTCAGAGCTGGGCCTGGTGCTGCTACTGCTGAGTCGCGCTGAGTGGCCGTGATGAAAGGTGAAGACATGCGGCCTGGGTGCGCGGACCTCCGGTCCGCATGTCTTTTGCAAAGAGCCGCTATGAGATAAGACGGAGCGGAGAGACTGCTGTCAGAGCTGGGCCTCGTGCTGCTACT
>JBEIMN010000662.1:0-2139 GCA_040378705.1 Acidobacteriota bacterium | reverse complement strand
GCGCGAATCTGGCTTTCGTGTGTCACCGTCAGATTGAAAACGGCAAAGAATGGCTGCTTCCGATCTCCACGGTTGCGCCAGTGCGCCCGATTTCCCGTCTCGTCCCAGACCGTGTCTGGCGGTCGATTCGTCGGGAGTGGCTCGAAATTGTAATCAGTCTTCGAATTGTTCGTGCAGTAATATCCTGCCGCACGCAGATACTCTGTGAAAGCCTTGACCCCGACCGGCGGAACCGCCTTCGAACGCATATGGAGTGAACCAATCGTGGTTGGATACATTCCCGTGATTATCGCCGAACGCGATGGGGCACAGACCGGCGCGGTCGAAAAGGCGTTGACATAACGCACACCCTCTGCCGCCAGCCGGTCGAGATTCGGCGAGATCGAATAGCTGTCACCATAACTGCCGAGATCCGGGCTGATATCTTCCGCCGAGATCCAGAGAATGTTCGGTCGCTCGCCGCCGGCAAGCTCCGACGCCCTCGCCGGTAATAGCAAAACCAGCGGCAGACAGGCAAAAACCGCCACCAACAGACGCACTCTCGACCAGCAGTTCATGGGCATCACCCTCCATATAAAGAGACGGAGACTTCAGAAAATCTTTCCCGGCGGGAGCAAGGCAGGTCTGAGGCCCCGCGCTCCGACACGGCAGAAATAACAGGTAAATCCGGCCCCGCCAAAATCACAGTTCGCTGACGACGGTAACGGCCGACTATCTGTCGAAGATCAACCCCGACAGATAGTTCGGCCATATTCGGCCATACCCGTAAGTTGCTCAACGCCTGACGGCATCACTGAATTTTCCCAAAGATACAACGGTTGCCCGACAATGACCAGTACCAAACAATTCAGACGCTCACTTGGAACCGGAAGCTTTCGGCCAATCTGCCGGCGTCCAGGTCCACGCAGACTCAGGTGGATGGGCTTCGACTGAATGTCCGGGAACATAGACCTCGCTCGTCGTCCGACTATTGTCCGCCCGGTCGATTCCGACCGGAAGCCTTATCGCGCCACTCCGCAAACGATCTGCGGAATCGAGCCGCTCATACCAGAGCGCCGGAAGCGGCTCATCGAGAAGATCGAGCCGGTCGATCATAAAATTATTGTCTCCTGCAAACGGCAGCCCGTAACGCTCACCCCGAAACCCGCCGGCAATCGTCTGCCGCAGCCTCGCCGGCAAATCCGATTCGATCGACTGAAACCCGATCATTCCGTCATAAACTACCAGCAATTCCCGGCGCACCGGAGTAATAAAGAATTTGGCCCCGTGCGTCCGCTCTTTCAAACGCCCCCCGGAATCGCCAACCGGGTAACCGTGAAGCTGCTGATAGAGCGTTGACCTCCCCGGATTGCTGATCAGTCCAAGCGCAATTCGCAGCCTCGGCAGCCCGTCACGAATCCCCGTCGTTACCGTGTTCAAAGGCCCACGCATCTCGATCCCCGCCAGGTTGAGGATCAGCCCATAGGCGGTCGACGGCGGCATCACCGGCCAGCTCGGCCGGTAACTACCAGCCTGGAACCGCCGAAACGCGGCAAATGGCGCCCTCACTCGCAACCAGATCGTCTCCACTCCCCCTGCCCTCCTCTGCTTACTATCGGACAAAACTCGAGACTACATCAGAAACTCGTCCGTTAAATCTGCCAGCAAGCGCTGCGGGTTCTCATACAGTCTTACTCCACTTCCGCGAAGCCTCTCCCGCTCCTCCACCGACATCTTCCGAACTATCTCGCCACCAACCCAGAACTGCTCCCCGGGAAGATCCTCCACCTTAATCCGCTCCAACTCCGGAAAATCTCCTCCCTCCCTGAATCCATAGCTGTCGAAGCCGGCAATCAATCCCGGTGTCAGCCGGGCAACAATACTCGCCGGAGCCATCTCATAACTGCTTCGGGCGTGACCGCCAGCAACTCGCGACAATTCACCGATCCCGCTCAGCAGTGCGCGCACCCACTCTGGCTTCTGCTCGCAATCCTGACCAGCCAGCGCGAAAGGATACTGAAAAGCGGTATGGGCCACCTCGCGGCGCAGCAATGCCGACCCCGTCGCATTCCGAAATGGACTCTGCCCCCCATTCTTTGGCGATTGATGGAAGATCGTGTCAAACCGATACGGTGTCAGCCCGACCGCCAGATTCATCCG
>JBEIMN010000661.1:0-2143 GCA_040378705.1 Acidobacteriota bacterium | reverse complement strand
TTTTCGGCCAACCAGTCGACAACCGATCGGCTGTGGAGAATATCAATAACCGGTGGCCGCCCGATCATGATCCCAGGTTTTACCGATGAAGTGAACCACTTCACCATCTCGCGACGCGACCAGAGCCTCGCCTTCAGCAGTTACTTCAAAAATACCGGCATCAACGTAATGCCGATCGATCCGTCAACCGGACGGCAGCCGGAGGCTATTGCGGAGAAGTCGTCAGCCGCATCCACTGCCGACCCGGGCAATTCACCCCCACCACCGGTCAAAAAGACCTGGCCGTGCAAGATCGATTCAACCCGCGCCGACGACTCGTCAGAATTCTCTCCCGATGGATCAAAAATAGCATTCATGTCCAGCCGAAACGGTTTTAGCGATATCTGGATCGCCAATTCCGACTGCTCCTCCCCGGTGCAACTGACCGTGTTCAAGCAATACAGTGTCGGCAGTCCGAAATGGTCTCCCGACGGAAAATGGCTCGCCTTCGATCGCGCTGTCAAAGGGCAGAACGATGTTTTTACCATCGAGATCAGCACGCGCAGAGTCTATCGGCTGACGGAGAATAAAGAACACGATTATCTGCCAACCTGGTCACACGACGGAAAATGGATCTACTTCTGCACTGACCGATTTGGCGCCAGTCAGCTCATGAAGGTTCCCGCCGAAGGTGGAGAACAGACCCAGGTCACGACCGATGGTGGCTTTGAATCCCGCGCCTCCGCTGATGGACGATACCTTTACTATACCAGGAACCAAAGACTCTGCGTCAAAGACCTGATATCCGGAGTCGAACAGGTAATCCCGGAACTCGCGGAGGTCCAGATCAAGCGCTACTGGACCCTCGATCGATCCAGAATTTTCTATGTCGTCCGCGAACTCCACGGCCGAATTCGCGTCAATAGTTTCAATCTCTCCACCCGACAGACAACATCAATCATGGATCTCAACGGATGGCCATCGATGTTCTCCGGAGGATTCTCCGTCACTGCCGATGGAAGACTCCTCGCCATCAGTTTGATCGATTACAAGACAACTGGGATCTCACTCGTCAGGAACTGGAAGTAGGAGGTTTCACCGTATCCGCCTGCATACTGAGCGAACGGATACGGTGATGAAAGAAATGCTGCAACTGCAAAATTAGTCGGACTAGTTGCCATTCGCCCCATGGCATTCGATACACTTGGCGTTTGAGAAATCGGGCAGCTCGATCGGATGCTGAAAAGACTGCCCCTTGAGCGGGAGCATCGTCGCCTGTCCGAGTTGCTGATCCTGGACAGTGTGGCAGAGGTTGCAGTCATTGCGAATAGCCTTGCCCTCCCTGCTGAAATGCTGTCCATCATGGCACCGGAAGCAGCCATTGAAATTGAAGTGGCCGATGTTGTCGGCATGAGTTCGCCAATCGACCTTCATCTCCGGGAACATATTGGCGGAATAGACTCCCTGAACGACCGTTATCGCGTTGCGTATCGAGGCTTCCTTCGTCCGGAAGATCTCGGCGTAGTTTGTCCGGTAGTAGCTTTCAAGCCCCTTCGCGATTGCCTGTAAGGCGTCCGGGGTATTTGCATACTCGGCGGAGAGCAGTTCAAGCGACTGCTGCTTCAAATAAGGAATCCCCTGGTCGAGCCGTCCGGTAAGGAAGGCATCGTTGAGTGAACGATTGGGCGAACCGAAGATGTGAGATGGGCGATTGTGGCAATCGACACACTCCATCCTGCGCCGTGTCGCCTTTGCCAGCTCCTCCTGATTGATCGGCGTCTCGCGCGAAAAATACTCGGTGACGTTACCATTCTTCTCCTTTTGGAGCACCCAGGGTATCACCTGGCGCTTGTCATCGGTCGAGACAAAACTGACTTCATTCTCCGGATTAATGTGCCAATGGATTCCGGTCGCCGCTCCGCTGCTCGCGCTCCCTCCACCCGTGTGGAGCAACAGTCTGACCTGGCTGGCGGTATTTGCCTCGTCCGCCGCATAGTAGGAGAAGACCTTCAACTGTGATCCAAAAAACTTCTCCGGCCAGTGGCATTGCTCACAAGTCTCCGGCGAGGGGCGAAGACTTCGAATCGGAGTGTGAAGCGGTTTCGGGAACTTGTGAAACAGGACTGAATAGACCTGGTAGAGTCCCGACATCTTGGATTTGACA
>JBEIMN010000660.1:0-2143 GCA_040378705.1 Acidobacteriota bacterium | reverse complement strand
TTGCGTTATCTGCGCCCGAAGATTGCTCACCGGTTCAGGTGACGTATAGACTGGCGGAAGGCCGGCAGAACTCTCCCGGGCAGAAATCCGGGAAGATCCGGATGAAGCCTCCCCAACCACCCCCTTCTTCCCCACCGGCGCGGTAAGGAATGTATCAGCTTTCTTCTTCTTTCGCTCCTTATTTGAATGCTCCTTATTCGAACCCGGCATCCGCAGGCTGAAGGCGCGAAACTGCCTGTTACAGCTATCGCACAAAAGCGCCCGCACAAGAAAGGGTCTGAGATAGAATGGCGCCGGCCGATAATCGTGCCGGATACGCGAACTTCCACAAGCAGGACAAACCACCATAACCGAAAAATTCCTCGCACCGCAGCGGTGCCGACAGCGGTGCCGATAGAAAGGAAACTATAAATTCAGGGGGCAGGAGACGGTCTTCACCGGTCATTCTCATTGCCAGCCTGCCAGCCTATTAGTTGTCATTGCCAGAAGGCTGAAATCACTCCGGCCATTCCATTTGGCCCAGTCATCCGGATAGCGAATGATCAGAATAACATTTTTAGTGCTCGAGCAAAAATGATCGGTAGTCAGACTTAAAGTGGCCTGACGTGTGATGACAGCCCGGTCCGAATCGATTAGCGCCGCGTATCGCCACGCAAACTTGCAAAAGTCACGCCGCCGGTGACCCGGGCGGGGCGGAGATTCCACACGGGCTCGAAATGTGGTATTTTGCACCCGTCGTTCACGTTGTTCCCGAAGATCCCATCGTTGACGGATCTAACCTCTCTGGCAGTATTGTTATTCATGATCCCGGTACGAGTAACGTGGGACAAGTCATCTTATCCGGTGACTCAATTCTGGCGACAGACTGGAAACCAAAGCAAATGAATCAGGCAGAGATCATTTCGGAATTGCAGCGAATAGTGGGCCGTGACTCGGTCGCGACGGATGACGCGGAGCTGCTCGTCTATGAGTGTGATGCGGTGGCAATCCACAAGACGAAGCCGCTCGCGGTGATATTTCCGTCGACGACAGAGCAGGTCGCGGCGGTCGTCAGGCTCCTCCACGCTGAACGGATTCCATTTGGCCCCCGCGGAGCCGGAACCGGCCTCAGTTCAGGCGCGCTTCCGATCGGCTGCGAGGATGGGCAGCGATCGGTCATCATCGAAATGGCGCGGATGAATCGGGTTCTTGCCATCGATTATGCCAACCATCGGGCAACCGTCCAGCCGGGACTGATCAATGTCCGGCTAACGCAGGCGGTCGCGGCAGCCGGCTACCATTACGCCCCGGATCCCTCATCCCAAACCTCCTGCACGATCGGTGGCAATGTCGCAGAGAATGCCGGTGGCCCGCACTGCCTGAAATATGGCGCAACGACCAATCATATCCTCGGGCTCGACGTCGTTCTGCCGACTGGCGAAGTGGTCCATCTTGGCGCCGACGGCGCGGATACGAACGGCTACGACCTGCTTGGAACCTTCGTTGGCAGTGAGGGCACCTTTGGAATCGTGACCAGCGTTGTCGTCCGCCTGACAAGAAGTCCGCAAACAGTGATCACCCTGCTCGCCGATTTCACAGACATCAACGATGCGAGCTACGCCGTCTCTGAGATAATCGCCGCCGGCATCCTGCCCGCCGCGCTCGAAATGATCGACAAGGTGACGATCAATGCCGTCGAGGACTCGATCTATGCCGCCGGGTATCCCCGCGATGCCGCGGCCTGCCTTATCGTCGAGCTCGACGGACTCGAGGCCGGACTCGAAGCCCAGGCAAACCGCGTCGCGGCAATATGCGGCAGCCATAACGCCCGCTCTGTCCACGAAGCCCGCGATGAAAATGAACGAAAACGGCTCTGGGCGGGTCGCAAAGGAGCATTCGGCGCGCTGGGACGCGTCAGCCCGGACCTCTTCGTCCAGGATGCCGTGGTTCCACGAACAAAACTTCCAACGGTGCTGGCCGGAATCTATGCGATCGGCGCCCGTTACAACCTGCGAATGTCGACCGTCTTTCACGCTGGCGATGGCAACCTTCACCCCAATCTCAACTTCGACGGGCGCGATAAGGACGAGGTCGAACGCGTCCTGATTGCCGGCAAGGAGATCATGCAGCTCTGTGTCGATGCCGGCGGCTCGATCACCGGTGA
>JBEIMN010000659.1:0-2144 GCA_040378705.1 Acidobacteriota bacterium | reverse complement strand
CAAAGGGATGTATGACGCCGGATTGAGTATCTCGGCGACCTGCAGTGACTGCCACGGCGCGCACGATGTTAAGGCGAAGTCCGATCCGGCGGCGATGATCTCTCACTCGAAGCTGCCGCTGACCTGCAGTAAGTGCCACGACGGGATACTGAACGACTTTGCGAAGAGCGCGCACGGCCAACTCTGGCAGAGTGGCGATCCGCGTGGCCCGAACTGTGCGACCTGCCACAACTCCCACAACATCAGATCGACGACGCTCGTCGGCTTTCAGAAGGAGATGCTCAACCAGTGCGCGGGTTGCCACGCCGAGCAGACCGAAACCTACCACGAAACTTTTCACGGCAAGGCGACCAATCTGGGGATGATGGCAGCGGCGAAATGTTCCGACTGCCACACTGCGCACTCCAACCTCCCGGCCTCCGACCCGAACTCGACCGTCGCGCCGGCCAACATCGTCGCGACCTGTTCACGCTGCCATACGGGCGTGCCGGCGGGCATCGCCAGCTTCAACCCACATCCGGAACCTAATAAGAAGGAGAAGGGCGCGCCAGTCTTCTACGTCTACCAGTTCATGAAATGGCTGCTCCTGATCGTCTTTGCCTTCTTCGGGATTCATACACTTCTCTGGTTTCAGCGTTCAGTCGCAACCTGGTTAAGTGGCAAGGCAAAGCGCCACCCTGAAGTTGGGCCCTATGTGACGCGCTTCAAGGCTCCATACAGATTTACCCATGTCGTTATTGTTCTGAGCTTCCTTGGGCTGGCATTTACCGGCATTCCGCTCCATTTCAGTCTTACGGAATGGGGGGGAGCCTTCAGTTCGCTGATTGGCGGGGTTGAGGTCGCGCGCTATTTCCACCGGATCTGGGCGATCGTCACCTTCGGTTATGCGGCATATCATCTCTGGTTTCTTCTGTTCAGATCCGGTTTCAAATTGAGCCTTGCCAGTCTGTTCGGACCTGACTCGCTGGCTATCCGGAAGCAGGATCTGGTCGACCTTTATCGAAATCTGCGGTGGTTCCTCTATCTTGGTCCGCAGCCGAAATTTGATCGCTGGACTTACTGGGAGAAGTTTGACTATTACGCAGTCTTCTGGGGAATACCGGTGATCGGGCTCTCCGGGCTTGTTCTCTGGTTTCCGTGGTTCTTTACGAAGTTTCTGCCCGGCTGGGTGCTCAACGTGGCGATGATCGTTCACGGTGAGGAAGCGCTGCTGGCGGTCGGCTTCATCTTCACCTTCCATTTTTTCCATAACCATCTCCGGCCCGAGAATTTTCCGATGGACACGGTGATCTTTACCGGAAAGATGCCGCTGGCACGGTTCAGGGATGAGCGGCCGGCGGAGTATGAGCGGTTGGTCGAGGAAGGCCGGCTCGACGAGGTCCTGTGCGATCCGCCGACGCCGTTTGCACAGCGACTCTCATTCTGGTTTGGATTGGCGGCGCTGGTGATTGGTCTGGTCATCGCCACCGCTATCTTTGTGACGATTCTTTTCCTTTAGCTCGTCAGCTTCCAGAGATTGGCGTAAGGATCGTCAGGAAGTTCGAAAAAGCTTCGAATTGACAGTCAGTCGATATCTATCCGGGGAGAGTGTCCGACATTGCGGACCAAACTCCCCGGATTTCCGGGAGATTTAATGAAAAGCAAATCGGACGACTACCCTGGTCTGCACCGAAATCTGTTGAGTTACATCGGCGCAAGCATTGCCGGGGTCAGTTTTTTGACGATCGTATTCTTTGTCCTCTTCGAGTTGCTTTCGGGGCAGGCAAAGCCATATTTTGGCATATTTACCTTTATTATTTTTCCAGCGGGCATGATCCTGGGGCTTCTGATCATTCCGGTCGGGATGCTCCTCGAGCGGCGGCGGCGGCGGACGCGGAAGCCAGGTGAGATACTTCCATTCCCTCGCCTTGATCTGAATCTTCCGCGCCATCGTCGACTGCTGGCAGTGACGATGGCTGGTGGTTTCTTCTTTGTTTTGTTGAGCAGTTTTGGCAGCTACAAGGCATATGAGTATACAGATTCGACGGCGTTCTGCGGGCAGCTCTGCCATTCAGTCATGAATCCGGAGTACACGGCATTCACACACTCGCCGCACTCCAGACTTGGTTGTGTTGACTGCCACGTTGGCCCCGGGGCAACCTGGT
>JBEIMN010000658.1:0-2148 GCA_040378705.1 Acidobacteriota bacterium | reverse complement strand
TCATCCATCGAACTGAGGCTCGTCCCCTCCGGCCCGTTCAGGTATATGCTGAACTGCCCCTCATCGACGTTGCTGGGGATGAAGTCCTGTTTCACTTTCTTGTAGAGCGGAATCGAGGAGGCCATGACCGCGATCGCGACAACCGCAACAATGAACCGGTGGCGCAGCACGAAATGGAGCATCGCCGTGTAGGCACGATCAAACAGTCCGTAAAATCCACCACGCGATGAAGCGCTGTGGGCATCACGGGCCTTCTCTGCGTCGGCGCCAAGCATTCGCGCACTCATCATCGGTGTCAGTGTGAATGAGACAAGCAGACTGACCAGAATTGCCGCCGCCGCCGTGATTCCAAACTGATAGAGAAACCGGCCTGAAATCGAGGACATAAACGAAACCGGCAAAAAGATGACGACGAGCGAGAAGGTTGTCGCCATGACCGCGAGGCCGATCTCGCGTGTCGCCTCCCTCGCTGCCTGCATCGGATCCATCTTCTTCTCTTCGATGAAGCGGAAAATGTTCTCGAGGACGACGATTGCGTCGTCGATCACCACTCCAACCATCAGAACAAGTGCGAGCATCGTCACGCTGTTGAGTGTGAAATTGAGGGCACGCATCATTCCAAAGGTCGAGATGACCGAGGCCGGAATGGCGATGCCGGCAATGATCGTCGATCGCCACGATCGCATGAAGAGCAGAACGACCAGGCAGGCAAGGATGCTCCCGAGGACGAGGTGGACGTTGATCTCACTCAGCGCATTCTTGATGTAGAGGGACTGATCGATGATGCCCTCCATCCGCACATCGGGCGGCAACTGCAGCTTTACACGCTCAATGTTCTTCTTCACGTCGTCGATCACCGCGACGGTGTTCGACCCCGACTGGCGGATGATCTCGAGCGTTACCGCCGGCTGCCCATTGAGCCGCGAGAGGGTTCGCATCTCCTTCGTTCCGTCTTCGGAGTAGCCGATATCGCGAACCTTGATCGGTGACCCGCCGGCGTTGGCGATCACCATCTCGTCAAAATCGCGCGACCTGACAACCCTTCCCATCGTTCGCAGAACCAGCTCGCGCGCTCCCGAGTCGACGTTGCCACCCGGAACATCTGCATTCTGGCGAACGAGCGCGTTGCGAACCTGTGTGATCGGAATACGGTAGGCAGCCAGCCGGTCGGCATCGACCCAGACATTGATCGCTCGCAGCAGTCCGCCGTTGATTCGAACTTCGCCAACACCGGTCGAGCGCTCGATTCCAACCTTGATCACCTTGTCTGCCAGTTCAGTAAGCTCACGGATCGACCGGTCACCAGAGACCGCGATCGTCATCACCGGCTCGGAATCGCTGTCCGCCTTTTGCACCACCGGCGGATCGGTTCCCGGCGGCAACTGACGAAGCACGGACTGGACCCGGTCACGCACATCCTGCGCCGCGGCCTCGATGTCCCGGTTGAGGTTGAAGGTCGCAATGATGAAGGAACGCCCCTGGCTCGAAACCGAGCGCAACTGCTCGACCCCTTCGACCGTGTTGACAACCTCCTCGATCGGCTTTGCCAGCTGCGACTCAGCCTCTTCCGGAGATGCGCCCGGCAGCGTCATCCGCACCGTGACCGTTGGCAGGTCGATCGTTGGAAACCGGTCAACACCGAGCTTGGAATAACTGGTCGCGCCGACAACCACCAGAGCCAGGATGATCATGGCTGCGAAGACCGGGCGATGAATACAGATTTCAGCTAGCTTTTGCATAACTCTTGTAAAATTCCCATAAATGCCAGGCTCCGGGTCCTGGATTATCGCTGCAGATTGCAGTCGTGAACCGTAGTCAGATACGCTTGCCGGCCCGGACGCAGAATGCTCCGGTTTGGTTGCAACTTTATCACGATCTCCCGATCAGGTGACCTGATCAGATGATAAGTGTTGAGTTTCATAAGACCAACTACCCTCGCCCACCGCCCGATACCCAGCCGGCCGATACCCAGCCGGCCGATACTCAGCTGGGAGATGGCCCTGATTTGGCGATATCGCCATTACCCCGCGCGCAGATACTTATCAAGCCAGAGTTCGTTGATCTTCCTCATCTCCGGCAACTCCTCGTGCGCTCCGTCGAAGAGGTCGATCAGCAGATCCTCGCGACGCCCGTATCGGTCGTAGAGTG
>JBEIMN010000657.1:0-2151 GCA_040378705.1 Acidobacteriota bacterium | reverse complement strand
CCGACAGGTCACCAATCAGCGGGCTCTTTTGTTGGCGAGCGTGGTTACGACTTGAATTGAGCGTACAGCACAGCGGGATCAGGATGGTAAGCAGCAGGAAGAGAGGGTAGAGTAGCCAGAGTGGCAATCTCTTCCCACTCAGCCTGTTTTATGCCTTAGGTCTGATTCTAGTACTATCCCTGGCGAAACTGTAGCCCTCACGCGTTATCGGCAGGTTTCTTATCCAGTCACCGGTCGCGGCGAAGACGGTGTTGCTGATCGCCGGCTGAATCAGGGGGGGGGAGATCCTGACCAGTGGGTGGTCAGGGTAGTTTGAGTGCGCGACGCGCCCATTCTCAAATGAGATCTGCTGCAGCATCTCGCTCATTCCGTCAATGACCGTCAGCATCTCTCTTCTGCGATGCCCAGTTGTTGCAGGCCGGCTGGGCACCGCATCCCTATTGATGATTGGCGAATTTACAGACCGGTCATCTTCTCGATATGTTCGGGATACCTTGCGCCATCGATTTTGATCTCGGCTGCCGCGGCGTCGATCTCTGCCAGCTCCTTACTCGAAAGCTCGATCTGTGCTGCATCCAGATTCTCTTCAAGGCGTGAAAGTTTAGTCGTTCCCGGAATCGGGACAATCCAGGGCTTTCGCGCCAGCACCCACGCCAGGGCAATCTGCGCCGGTGATGCCCCGATCCGGTTCCCAATCCGCCCAAGCAGTTCGACCACCGCCTGGTTTGCCTTTCGCGCCTCCGGCGTGAAACGCGGGAGGATATTCCGGAAGTCATTACTCTCGAAGCTCGTCGATTCGTCGATCTTTCCGGTCAGAAACCCCTTGCCGAGCGGACTGTAGGCGACCAGTCCAATCCCCAGCTCCTCGAGCGTCGGACTTATCTCCGCCTCCGGACTCCTCGTCCAGAGGGACTATTCGTTCTGGAGCGCCGTCACCGGTTGCACCGCGTGTGCGCGCCGGATGGTTCCCGCCCCAGCCTCGGAGAGGCCGAAATGCCGAACCTTGCCGGCGATGATCAGCTCCTGTACCGCCCCAGCTACATCCTCGATCGGCACTTCCGGATCGACACGATGCTGATAAAAAAGATCGATCGCTTCGACTCTCAGCCTGCGCAGTGAGGCGTCCGCCACCTCACGGATCCGCTCCGGACGGCTGTTGAGCCCGATATAGCCCGGTGAGCCGTCAGGGTTGAGCTGGAATCCGAACTTGGTCGCGATCGACACCTCATAACGAAATGGCTCAAGCGCCTCACCCACCAGCGCCTCGTTGATGTATGGCCCGTATACTTCAGCGGTGTCAAAGAAGGTCACTCCACGCTCGACGGCCTTCCGGATAAGCGAAATCATCTCTGTTGTGTCCGCCGCCGGACCATAGCCGAAACTCATTCCCATACATCCAAGCCCAATCGCAGAGACCTCGAGATTGCTCCTGCCCAGTACCCTTTTTTTCATAATCATTTTCACCTATAAGAATCGTTCGATCAGTAATCGCACCCTCCGGCGAAGCACGGTCGGTGATGGATCATCGCGGTAGAGCCCGTCGATGCAGAGTAGAAATAGTTCGACGACCGCACGGTCTCCAAGAATCGGAAGCAGCAGCTTGTATGCCTCCCGCTCGTACTCACGATCGAGCTGCGGGGAGAGGTGGTGACAGGCCGAAAGGAATCCGGCACTCCCGGGAGACTTCCAGATCCGTGTCCACGGTTTCAATAGCAGTTCCTCGTAGATCCGGTTCAGTTTCTCCTTCCGATCGATCGGCTGCGCGAGTATTGGTCGTGCTGCCTCGAACTGCTCGTGGTAGAGGGATCGCGTCGTCTCAAGGAAGATCTCCTCCTTGTTCCTGAACTGGAGATAGAGCAATGGTCGCGATAAACCGGCCCGCGAGGCGATATCTTCGAGCGTCGTCTTATCGTATCCGTACTGCAGGAAGCAGGCGAGCGCCGCCTCGATGATAGTCTGTCTCCGGAGAGATTGCTTTTCCCCGCCGGAGCTTTTTGTTCCGGAGCTGGTTGTCCCCGAGTTGATTGGCCCGGTTTTTTTCGACTTCGATGCTGACTCACTCATAACGTATTACAGTTTGACAATCAATGTACATTTTGTCAAAACGTAATCATCGATTATCGAACGATTGCCGGAAAATTACTATTTCGT
>JBEIMN010000656.1:0-2152 GCA_040378705.1 Acidobacteriota bacterium | reverse complement strand
GACTGACGAGGCTGGCATCGAGACTTCGGCCCACACCGGTGTCGATAAACAGACGCTCGCCCACATGCGTAACTGGATGGATTGCGTCCAGAAGCGCAGCCAGAAGACGAATGCGGATATTCACGCCGCCTACAATCATTCTGTCGCGCTCTGCATGGCGATTGCGGCCATTCAGAGTGGCAAACGGGTCACTTTTGACGACAAGAAACAGGATGTCGTCATCAGTTAGCTGTTCGAATGAGGTGACGAGCGGTCCCTGAGTCGTATCGATTCGGGGACCGCTTCGTTTTCATGTATGCAGTGTTATCAATACAGAGGGATTTATCAGATGAAGAATTTCTTTGCTTCGGTCTGGCTGGTGGGAATTGCGATGCTGATCGCCGGGTCAGTTTCGGCGCAGACGATCAAAATCGTTGAGCAGAAGGAGAAGAAGCAGCTCGACGTCTATGTCGATCAGCAGCTCTTCACGTCGTATTGTTACTGGGATTCGCAGAAGAAGCCGATACTCTATCCGTTGCAGACGGCGAAGGGGACGGTGGTGACGCGCAGTTTTCCAGTGGTGAAGGTCGCGGGCGAGCGGACGGATCATCCGCATCACGTCTCGGCCTGGTTCAATTATGGCAATATTAACGGGGTCGATTTCTGGAATAACAGTGGTGGCAAGGAATCGGAGAAGATGGGGACGATCAGCCACCAGGCGGTAAAGGGGATTCGGAATGGCCGGGGCAAGGGTGAGCTCGATGTGGCCATGGATTGGATCATGCCTGATGGGACAAAGGTTCTTCAGCAGGATGAGACGATCACCTTCCGGGCAGCGAAGGATTTGCGGATCATCGACCGCGTGATCACGCTTACCGCGCAGGGGCAGAAGGTTGTCTTCGGCGACAGCAAGGAGGGCGCGATTGGCATTCGCGTCGTGCGCCAGCTTGAAGAGCCGAGCACACAGCCGCTGGTCTTCACCGACGAGCAGGGAAATCCGACCAAGGTCGCCGTGCTTGATAACACGGGTGTCAATGGTGTCTACCTGAGCAGCGAAGGGCTGGTTGGGGAGAAGGATTCGTGGGGGAAGAAGGCGAAGTGGATGACGCTGAGTGGCCGTGTGAAGGATGAAGATGTGGTGATCGGGATCTTTGATCATCCGAAGAATCCGCTCTATCCCACCTACTGGCACAATCGCGGGTACGGACTCTTTGCCGCCAATCCTTTTGGGGCGAAGGAGTTTACGAAGGGGCAGACGGTCCTCAACTACACGCTGGAACCGGGCCAGAAGATGACAATGCGTTTCCGGATCCTGATTCACTCGGGCAAGCTTGGAAGCCAGCAGACAGAGGCACTGTACCAGCAGTTTCTGAAGGATATTCCGAAGTAGTCGGGTCGCAAATATGCGGGATGGCGCTGACAACAGCGAGTAACCTAAAAAAGTACCGGCACGTGCCGGTACTTTTTTATGTTACCAGTGTAAGCGAGAATTCTTGTGCGGGGCGGACACGCTGACCACCGGCTCAGGCCGATGCGGTCCGGCGAAGTTTCTCGAGTCCAGGAGGTTTTTTAGATACCTTCGACCCGGTCAATCCGGCAACCCAGAAGCCAAAACGGGTCTGCGGCGGATTGGAAGACCGATCCTGGCCGGGAGACATCTCAACTTTGCGGCCACACATCGGGCAGCATTGTGAGTACGAAAAAATCGGATAGTCACACTTCTTGCACTTCATCATAGGAAGCGCCCTCCTCTTCAAGAGAGAATTGTTGTCTATTTGGGGGTAGAAAAATCAGGAAAAACAAAATTGAAGGTTGATTATATTCGTGATCTCTGAGTTGTCCAGCAGAAAATCGTTGATTAGTGAAAATTTTACGCAGTTGACTGAAAAAATACCTGTCGCTGAGGTTATGGACGATAGAGACCGGCCGCGAAGCGTGTAACGATGCGTCGCGGGGCGAACCGCTCCATAAAGATCATCAGTCGGTTGTACCGGCCGGGGACGGCGACGACGGCGTGGCGGTTTAGTTGCCCGAGGGCGAACTCTGCGACCTGCTCGGCGGTGAGCATGTTCCGTTCGGCTCCGCGGGGGAGGGCACCGGCGGTCTGGTGAAAGGCGGAGACGGTCGGGCCGGGGCAGAAACCCATAATTCGAACACCGGAATCGCGACATTC
>JBEIMN010000655.1:0-2155 GCA_040378705.1 Acidobacteriota bacterium | reverse complement strand
TACGACAAGACCAATCGTCTTGGCAACCTCTGGGTTCGCAAGGATTCAGCCGGCAAGATCGTCGCCGATCTGATGTGGGCGACCACCAATCCGGAGATCGATCCGGTCACCGGCAAGAGGGGTGAAGCGGCGCGAACTTTCGGGTTCGGACGCTCGCTGATTCAGAACGATTATAATGACTGGGCGCCACGCCTGGGCATTGCCTACAAGCTCGATTCGAAGACGGTCATCCGCTCCGGATTCGGACTCTTCTACAATTCAACCTTCGTCCAGGAACTGCAGGATATGCGCAAGTTCTGGCCGTTTACAATTCAGCAGGTCTTCAGTCCGAACCGCGGGGCGCTCGATCTCTCGATCACCGATGCCGGTCCGAGCTTCTCGAACACCTCGGCAATTGGCGGCTGGCCGCAGAACCCGGAGAATCGTTCACCCTACTCGATGCAGTGGAACTTCTTCATTCAGCGAGAGCTGATGAATGACGTCTCGCTCGACATTGGTTACGTTGGTTCGGCCAGTCGCAAGCAGGTCGGCTATTCGCCATTCAACAACGCGGTCACGCCTGGGCCGGGAGCGATCAACCCGCGTCGTTTGCTGCCGCAGTTTGGCGATCTTGACGGTGGGTCGAATGCCTATAACGCATCGTACAACAGCCTTCAGGTCACGCTCCAGAAGCGGTTCTCGAATGGTGTCCTGATCAACACCAATTACACCTGGCAGAAGTCGCTCGATGGTCAGTCATCGCTGGCCGAGGTCAAGGTGCAGAATCCCTTCGATCGCCGCCAGGACTACTCTCGTTCGAGCTGGGATATCAATCACGTCTTCAACTTCTCGTATGTGTTTGAATTGCCGTTCGGGAAGGGGCGGAAGTTTGGCGGAAACTGGTCGAAGGCGGCCGATATCTTCCTTGGTGGCTGGTCGCTCCAGGGGATCAACCGATTTGAGTCGGGACCGCCGATCAATGTCCTCTCCGGTCGCGATATCGCCAATACCGGCCGGTCGAATCAGCGTCCAAACCTGGTTGGTGATCCGAACGCCGGACCAAAGACGCCGGATGAGTGGTTCAATACGAAGGCATTTGCGCTGCCGGCGCAGTACACTTTCGGCAACGCCGGAGCCTTCATTACCAATACTGATGGCATTGTGACGATCGATGTCGCCCTCGAGAAGAAGTTCCAGGTGACTGAGACCAACTCGCTCGAGTTCAAGACAGAGTTCTTCAACATTCCGAACGTTGTCAACTTTGGTGACCCGGTCGCAGCGATGAATAACGCCAACTTTGGCAAGATCACCAGCCAGAGAACGCCCCCACGGCAGATTCAGTTCAGCCTCCGGTATCGTTTCTGATTGGTAGCTTTTATTTCCGGAGTCGGAGACGGCTCCGGAAATGATTAATTGATCAATCGGTGGGAGGCCTTGATGGTGGAGAGGTGTGGGTTCGGATGGCCGGGCCTTCACCCTCCACCATCGCCATTTTCAGCGCTCTCAAAGCCGGTAAAAGCTGGTAAATGGAATCGTCTATCTTCGATCGAATGGTCGCTAGATGGCACGGTTTATTTCACGAAGCAGCCAGAGCTTAGCAAAACTCCACTCGCGTTTCAGGGTGCTGACCGAGATCTCGAGGACAGTCGCCGTCTCCTCCTCGGTCATGCCACAGAAGAATCGCATCTCGACGATCGATCCGGCACGTGGATATTCCTGCTTGAATCTGGTCAGGACGAGATCGAGGGTCAGCAGATCATCGGCGGTGAGAGAGCTCTGCCCATAGAAATTGCCGATGACGATGCTGCTGTCATCCGCGGTACGTTTTTGGGCATTCCTTTTCCGGGCATGATCGACGAGGATTCGCCGCATCTGGGTCGAGGCGATGGAATAGAACTGATACCTGCTCTTCAGCTCGATCGGAAGACCATCAAAGAGTTTCACATAGGTTTCATGGACAAGCGCCGTTGGCTGAAGCGTGTGGTTCGGACGCTCCATTCGAATGTGTTTGTTGGCCATTCGATGCAGTTCACGGTAGACCAGCTGGATTGCCCTTTCACGGGCGTCACCGTCTCCTTGCTGGGCCGCTATCAGCAGTTCAGTAAGGTTCTGATCCACGTCAATTCGAGCCTCTGTTGTTTAAATACTTTTTACTGGCTTGGGAGAAATAAATATC
>JBEIMN010000654.1:0-2160 GCA_040378705.1 Acidobacteriota bacterium | reverse complement strand
GTCACGTCGTTTGGTGGCGGCGGGTTACAGAATCAGTGGTCGCCGTGAGGTATCGATCGACCTTGCCGGTTACGATCGAACGAAGCCGCTGGTTGTCGACCCGATCATCAACCTGTCAACCTTTCTTGGCGGATCGGGCCAGGAGACGGGATACGCGGTAACGGTCGATACGACCGGAAACATCTACATTGTCGGACAGACCTCCTCGCTCAATTTTCCAGCCAAATCAGCCTACGACAATTCCATTAATGGCACGAGTGACGCGTTCATCGTCAAGATCAATCCAACCGGGACGTCCGTCCTCTTCTCAACCTATCTTGGTGGCCGAAACCCCGGCGACAAGGCGTGGGACGTCGAGGTCGATCGCGATGGTCGAATCTATGTCTGCGGCGAGACACTCTCGCTCAACTTTCCAATCGTCAATGCCTACCAGGGAGCCTTCCGCGGTGGAACCGACGGATTCATCAGCATTCTGAGCAGCAATGGAGCCCAGTTGCTCTATTCCAGCTATCTCGGTGGATCGTCGCAGGATGTGATCTATGGGATGGCCCTCGATGCGGATCGAAACATCTACCTGACAGGAGGAACGAAGTCGTCCAATTTTCCAGTCATCAACGCGATTCAGCCTGAATTAAAGGGGCGGATGGACAGCTTTGTGACCAAGCTGAACTGGAAGGGTGAGGTGATCTTTTCGACATTTCTGGGTGGACAGGATACCGGGGTGGAATCGAGCGAGGAAGAGGTTGGATATGGAATTGCGCTCGATTCCCTGCAGAACATCTACCTGACAGGGAGTACAAGTTCGAGAAGTTTTCCGCTGGTAAATCCGATCCAGTCGACCTTTGGTGGGGTTGAGGACTGTTTCATTGTCAAGCTGAATGGTTCGGGACAGGCAATTCTCTACTCCACCTTCCTTGGAGGCTCGCGGGCCGATCGGGGCCGGGCGATTGCGGTTGACGGCTTTGGTCAGGCGCACGTGACAGGATACACATTCTTCAACGACTTCCCGCTCGTCAATGCGTTGCAGCCGATCTATCGTGGAAATCTGGACGCATTTGTCGCCAAGCTGGAGGCAGATGGTCGGCGGCTGGTATTTTCGACCTATCTTGGTGGGACCGGCGAGGAGAATTCCGGGAGCCTGAACGATCAGGTGCCAAGTGGATCGATCGCGGTTGACAAGGTTGGGAACATCTACGTTGCGGGGAAGACCGGGTCGTTCGACTTTCCGGTCAGCCAGCCGACACAGCCGTGGCTGCGCGGAAACACCGATGGATTTCTGTGCAAGATCGATCCGGCCGGTTCAGCGTTGCTCTTCTCGACCTACATTGGCAGCTCCTATCCGAGTGATCTCGGGAATGACGAGCGAGTACTGGGGCTGGCAGTTGATGGAAATGGGGCGGTATACCTGACCGGGCAGGCGTTGCAGAGCGATTTTCCATTGACGAATTCGCTCCAGTCCGGTTTTGGTGGTGGGTCGAGTGACGCCTTTCTGACACGAATATCGATGCCGGATCTGATCTCGCTCGCGCCGGTTTCGGCAGCAAGCTACAACGGCTCGTCGATTGCGCCAGAGTCGATAGTCGCAATCTTTGGAAACGGTCTTTCAGGTGGGGTTGAGACGGCGACTTCGGTGCCGCTTCCCCTGAGCCTGCGTGGAACATCGGTAAGCATCGAGGATCGTTTTGGGGTAAGTCGTGATGCGCGGCTCTTCTTCGTCTCGCCGAGCCAGATAAATCTGGAGGTTCCGCCGGGTACAGCGCCGGGGCGCGCGGTGATTA
Source organism: Acidobacteriota bacterium (assembly GCA_040378705.1). GTDB lineage: Bacteria > Acidobacteriota > Blastocatellia > RBC074 > RBC074 > CAIOZW01. The sequence goes on along the minus strand of JBEIMN010000654.1, from coordinate 382 downwards.
CGGTCAACAATTCAACCGCGATGGCTGGGAGTAATGCCAATCACCGCGCGACGGTGCTGATCGACCAGGTTGCCCCGTCGATATTCTCGGCGAATGCCGACGGTTTCGGAGCCCCGGCAGCCTTCATTCAGCGGGTGCGGAGCGACGGAACGACGAGCCTTGAACCGGTTGTCCGCCGAAACTATCTTGGCCAGTATGAGCCTTTGCCGATCGATCTCGGTGGCGCGGGGGATGAGGTCTATCTGGTAATCTTCGGCACTGGATGGCGAAGGGTTGAATCGATCGAGAGGGTTTCGGTTCGGATTGGCGGGGTTGAGGTGCCGGTGATCTATGCTGGTCAGCAGGGCGATTACGCGGGGCTTGACCAGGTCAATATGCGGTT
>JBEIMN010000653.1:0-2162 GCA_040378705.1 Acidobacteriota bacterium | reverse complement strand
GTCGTCGTGGTACAACTGCCAGAGTTGCCGGAACCATCGTGCCCGTAACAGGTCATCGTAGGGTCTGACCTTACCGCTCTCGGTCAGCAGTCTGCGCGGATCAGACTGGGCAATGACCTGGCCATTGAGCGAGATTATTGCACAGTAGGCGAGGTCCGACTTGTCGTTCGTACTCGCCCTGATCAGCGACCGCACAGACTCGTCCAGTCCGATCGCGACCTCGGGCACCTCAATCGGGCGCGTGTTGATCGCCTGCTGTGAAAACCAGTAGAGCTGGTCAAGCAGCAGTGTCTCGACCAACTCTCCACGGGCGCGGATCTCTCCGCTCAGGTAGCGTGCAGTATTGAAGGAGAGCAGTACCCCTGTAATCAGGGTGATCAGAAAAATGACCACCGCGAGATGACGTGTCCGGACGCTCGGATCCCACTTATATTTTTTATTGATCAGATTCAACGGAATTATCTCCGATCCATTGTCAACCCCATTTGACCGACGAAACAGCCTGCTCGGCGTGGCACGCAGCCAAGGCCAGGTACCCGGCAGGTGAATTGTCGATCGGTGAGCATACACTGATTGTGGGGCAAGCAGGATCGGTCACGATCCAGGCCAGATACTATTCCGGGGATGGCGTGAAGGCAGAATTGCAATCAGGCTGTCTTTCCGGCTGTCTGGCTATCATTCGTCATTAGCGGTCATTATCCGTTACTGTTCACCATCGCCCGGAACCTCGCCCCGGGATAATGATGAATAGAATAACGATTACTATCTTGTGCATTTTGCTGCGACCAGCCTAAATCTAATTTATAAGCCATTGTCAGGCAAGCGATTTTACGCAAACACTTTACAATCAACTGGCAATCAACTGGCTATCAACTGGCAATCAACTGGCCGAAGAGCAGTCCTGCGGAGGCCCGTTCAGGCTATTGTTGCGAACAGTTGCTGTGAAAGTTGAAAAATCGTTGCGGATTATTCCATTTAGCGGGTATACTTCCGGCCATTCCCGATAACATAGGATATATCAGGGACGCTCGGTGGCTCTCCCCCAATGCAAGTGCCCAGTGCAAGTGCCCAAAGCAAGGGCCCACAACAGGGCGATAGGGAATGAAATATCTATGTCTAAGCACCCGGCCGGCAGATGTTCCGGCGAGGAGGAACGATGCGCAAAAACGCCAGTATAATGCTATGTCTGGTCATATTGACTGCCTTGTCGACTGTCACGACCTTCTCACAGCAGGCGCCATCCGGAGCCTTGCGCGGAGCGGTGACCGACCCTTCTAAGGCAGTTCTCGCCGGTGCAACCGTCAGCGTCAAAAATCGCAATACCTCGGCTGAGCGAAGCGTGACGACCGGATCAGATGGAGCCTATCAGATTGGCAGCCTGATTCCGGGCGAGTATGAGCTGAAGATTGTCATGGCCGGCTTCAAGACGCAGCTCGTGGTTGTGACCGTCCAGATTGGCGAGACCCTGACGCTCAACACGCCGCTCGAGGTTGGGCAGACGACCGAAACTGTGGTCGTCTCTGCCGATACCGTGACGACGATCAACACCTCGGACTTCAAGGTCGATGGGGTGATTTCACGGCAGAAGGTGGACGGATTGCCGCTCAATGGCCGCAATTTCCTGCAATTGGCCGCGCTCGAGCCGGGGGTGCGGGTCTCGACTGGCAATCCGGGGGAGTATAACAACCTGTTCAATGTCTCGATTGGTGGCGGGGAGTCGAATCTGACCAGGCTAACGGTTGATGGCGCCAACGTCGTCGACCCGGTGACTGGATCCGCCGGTCAGAACTTCTCGGTCGAGACGGTGCAGGAGTTTCAGATTTCGAGCTTCAATTTCGATCTCTCGACCGGTGTGACATCGGTTGGAGCGGTCAACATCGTCACCCGAACCGGCAGCAACGATTACCACGGAACGGCATTCACCTTTTATCGCGACAACCACATGGCAGCCTATCCGGCGCTCAATCGGGTCGCGAGCAATCCTGATCCGTTCTTCCGGCGGCTCCAGGCCGGTTTCGCGCTTGGCGGACCGATCGTCAAGGACAAGCTGGTCTTTTTCACCAACCTTGAGCGGCTCAACCAGTCCTCGACCTATTCGACGATCCACACCGGATCACCAGTTTTCACGCAGTTCGATTCGGTGAATTCGAGCCCCTACAAGG
>JBEIMN010000652.1:0-2165 GCA_040378705.1 Acidobacteriota bacterium | reverse complement strand
GATCGACGAGTGACCGCAAACCATCCACATCGATTCCGCGATTGAGCTGATTCCAGCCAACTCCCGGCAGAAAATCGTTGTTCGATCCGTCACCGTTGAGATCGCTGTTATTGGTTCCGGGCAGGACGGCTGAGAGCGGCGCACCACTCTCATAGGTTGTGATCACGCTCGCATTGAAGCCCCACGGCAACTTCGCCAGTCCACTGAAGACGAAGGAATGGCGGCGATCACCACCCTGGAATCCGGCAAAGGCGAATGGATTGGCGATGTCACGATTGTAGTCGAAGCCGCGGAGACGGGACCAGGTATAGGCCGCCGTGAACTGATAGCGATCGGTAAACCGCTTTTCGAGCTTCGTCAGAATCGCGCGATAATCGCTCCGCCCGCTTCCCTCGAAGACTTCGAACGGCCCATTCAGACAACGAACCGTCGGATTGACGGCCTCGGCGGCCGTGCACGGACGAATCACCGGGCCCCCAAAGGCCGCTGAACGATTCCAGAGCGCGCGATCACGCTGGAAGAAGGTGTGGAGATATCGACGCCAGACAAAATCGGCCGAAAGAAGGGTATTCATCGGCAGCTCACGCTGGAAACCGACACTATAGGTCATCGAATACGGAATCTTGATGTTCGGATCGATCAGAACCGAGGTGCTTGACACCGTCTTGAAAAAATCGGCCCCGATGACTCCGGCATTGCCGAGTTGTGCGAACTGCCCCTCAACCAGCCCCGACTGCTGGGCGGTCATCTGCAATGCCTGCGCCGCCGTCATCTTGGTTGGTATCACCTGGAGAGTCGAGGCACTCAACCGCGCCCCCTGGGCCGGATTGAGCAGCGCGAGCCCCGGAACCACACCCGCCAGCGTCAGAAGCTGCAACCGTGTCGGGTCGGTCGCCGGCAGCGTCGAGGCAAATTGCGACAACTGCTGCGCAACCACCGGCAACGCCTGCAGGAACTGCGGCGGCAACTGTGCAAACGCGGTCGAATTCTGGAAGAAATCGCCAGAAAGCACCACACGCCCATTGCCAAGCGGCGCGAGGATCGCCCGCTCCGTCAGACGATTGACGTAGAGGCTCGTATCGTAATTCAGTGAATAGCCGCCACGAATCACCGTCTTGCTGTCGTTTCCGACATTCCAGGCAAAACCGACCGCCGGGGCAAAATTGTTCTTGTCCTGCGGATTGGCATTGGCCGTTCCGTACAGCGCCGTCCCGGCAAAGAGTGACGACTTCTTCAGATCGTGATTCCAGAGCTTGTTCTCAAAGAGATAGGAGAGACCGTACTTGATTGTCAGCCCCTTGCCAACCTGCCAGGTATCCTGACCGTAGCCACGAATGCGCTGAACGTGCTGGGCATAGTCGGCATTGTATGGCGGTGGCTGAAGGCCGCTGCCAACTCCACGCAGAACGGCCGCGACCGGAAGCTGCAGAATATCGTTGTAGCTGATCCGCGCGCCGGGCGTCGTAAAGGCCGCCGGCAGCGGAATCTTTAATGCCGGCGCCGCCGGGCCGAAGAGTCCACGAAGGCTGTCACCGACCGGATTGCCCGCCGGCAGACCAAGTCCGGCCGCGAGAAGATCGATCGCCCCGTTGACCGTCTGGATGTCGCGCGGATCGTGCGTGACAATCAGCGCCGGATTGACGAAATCCCATCGCCCGCCGCCAAATGATTTCTCCCAGTTGATTCCGGTCTGCACAATGTGTCGCCCTTTGGTCCACGTCAGATTGTCAGTCGTCTCATACCGGAAGAGCCGCCGATTCTGCGGCGCATCGATGTTGTTGCCGATTCTGAAGCTGCTGTTGTTGACACGGATCTGCGCCCCGTCAAGTCCAATGCAGTCCGGGCACTCTGCGTTGCTTGGAATCAGGCTGTTGTTGGCAATGTATCCGTGATTGAAACTGAGCTGGTTGACCAGTGTCGGAGTGAGCGTCGAGGTCCAGCCCCCCTGCGCCTGCAGCACCCGGTTCGAATTCGCTCGCCAGTTCGAAGGGAGCGTGTTGAAGGTCTCGGGAGCAACGACCGAGTTGAAGTCGGAACTGAAACGAAGGAAGGCCGTGTTCCGGCTGTTGATCGTATAGTCGGCGCGGCCATTGTAGAGCCATCCCTTGTAGGGGCTCGAATTAACCGAATCGAACTGCGTGAAGACCGGTGATCCGGTGTGGATC
>JBEIMN010000651.1:0-2173 GCA_040378705.1 Acidobacteriota bacterium | reverse complement strand
TATTTCACCAGCTCGAAGCCACAGTTTTATGTTGTCGCGACGCTCGCCGGACTTGGTCTTGGGTCTTGCCAGTCGGTAAGCCGGAGCCTGCTTGCACTCTTCACCCCACGTGAGAACGCCGCGGAATTCTTCGGCTTTCTTGGAATAGCCGGCAAGGCGCTCGCCTTTCTTGGACCGCTCGTCTTTGGGCTCATCTCGAGGGGCACCGGCAGTCAGCGGCCGGCAATTCTGGCAATTGGGATCTTCTTCGTCGTTGGAATGATTCTGCTCGCCTTCGTTGACGAGGAGCGGGGCAAGGCGGCGGCTCGATTTTCGATCGATCAGCTGCCAGCTGGCAACTAGCGGCTGGCAACTGGCTGCGGAAACCTGAGTCTGAACGCTGAACCGATTTTATTCAGCCATTCGAAATTGCCGGAGTGCCTCGAAGAGGACGATGCCGACGGCGTTGGCGAGATTGAGTGAGCGGATGGCCGGGTTGGGGGTGTCAATTCTGACGCAACGATCGGGATTGGCGGCGATAAGCTCAGGCGGCAGCCCCTTTGTTTCTCTTCCGAAGACGAGACAGTCTCCATCAAGATACCTGAAATCGGTGTGAATGATCTGTGCGCTGGTCTCGACATAAATTAAACGCGAAGCGTTCAGCCTCTCCTGCAATGCGTCGAGTGTTCGATGGTAGTGGATCTCGACCTCATCCCAATAGTCGAGACCGGCGCGGCGAACAGCTTTCTCATCGACGCGAAATCCGAGTTTTCCCACCAGATGGAGAGGCGTCCAGGTCGCGCCACAGAGGCGTGCGATATTGCCGGTATTGGGTGGTATTTCGGGCTCGACCAGTGCGACGTGGACCGGCGAACGGGCAGTGCTCATTTCCGTCCCCCGCTAATGCTCAGCCAGCCACTGATGCCGAGCACCGCGGCCAGAAAGACTGGCAGGAAGAGTTTTCCAAGTCCATCAGTCACTCCAAGTGCACAATCGACAATCCGGCGGTTGATGAAGGTAAACCCGATGGCGATGACAAGCATCAGGCAGGAGACCGGAAGCCGCTCCGGTCCCGTCAGACTCCCTGGAGTCTGGACCTGACCCGGTCGGGCAATTCCAATCAGGAAGGTGACGGCAATTACAGAAGCGACGAGCGGAAGCAGGAATATCATCCACCGGCTTCCCCAGTTGTCGGGACGTCCGAAGATATCGAAATGGATTGGTATTTTTTGCGGTAATCTCTTCAGGATCGAGACTGCCCGCCACCAGAGATCAATCAGAACCAGCAAGGTCAGAGTGTTGACGAATCGATGCATTGTGAACCTATCCCCGGGCAGTCGCAAACTGCCGGTCAGTGGGCACCTCGCGGCGTACCCACCGACCAGCACTCACAGGAGTGCTCAGCTCTGAGAGATGAGCTGGCGGAGCACGTAGGGGAGGATGCCTCCGTGCTGATAGTAGTCGACCTCGATCGGCGTATCGATCCGGAGTATGAGCGGAACCTGATCGCTCGATCCATCGGCGCGATGAATGACCAGCTGGACTTCGAGACGAGGCACAACCTCTCCATCGAGTCCAAGCAGGTCAAAAACCTCCGTACCGTCGAGCCGCAGGGTTGCGGCACTGACGCCTTCCTGGAACTGCAGCGGCAGAACTCCCATTCCGACCAGGTTGCTGCGGTGGATACGCTCGAAACTCTGCGCGACAACCGCCTTCACGCCAAGCAGCCGCGTTCCTTTCGCCGCCCAGTCACGGGAGCTTCCGGTTCCGTACTCCTGGCCGGAAATGACGATCAGCGGCGTCCCTTCCGCCTGATACTTCATCGAGGCATCATAAATGCTCAGCTCATCGCCACTGGGATAAAATCTGGTCACCCCACCCTCGGTGCCCGGAACCATGAGATTCTTGATTCGGACATTGGCGAAAGTGCCACGGGTCATGATCCTGTCGTTGCCGCGCCGCGAGCCGTAACTGTTGAAATCGGCTACCGCGACACCGTTCTCGGTCAGATATCTGCCGGCGGGTGAGCTCGGTTTGATCGAGCCAGCCGGGCTAATATGGTCAGTCGTCACGGAGTCACCGAGAATCGCAAGCGGGCGCATCCCGACAATGCTGCTGATCGTCCCCGGCTCCATTTCGAAGCTTCCACCTGCATTCTGAAAGAACGGTGGTTGCTGGATATAGGTCGAGGTCG
>JBEIMN010000650.1:0-2174 GCA_040378705.1 Acidobacteriota bacterium | reverse complement strand
GTTGAGACGAGTGGGAACAACAACGCCAACCTCTATGTTCAATTCGGCAAGCAGCCAACGCTGACCTCGAATTGCCGTTCAGAGGGAACGACCTCAGCCGAGCAGTGCAGGCTGACTACCCCCGGAGCGGGGGACTGGCATATCGAGGTTCGCGGCAATTCGAGTACGACGAGCAACTTTACGCTGACAGCGACCTATCAGGGTGGTGGAACGGTCACGGCGCCAACAGCCCCAACCGGGCTGACGGCGGCGACGGTCTCTTCGAGTCAGGTCACTCTGACCTGGACCGACACGTCAAACAACGAGACCAACTTCAGAATCCGGCGACGGCTTGGATCATCGACGACCTGGGCACTGATCGCGACGATCGGTCCGAATCTGAACACCTACCAGGATACTGGACTGACGGCCGGGACAACCTACAGCTACTATGTCACGGCCTTCAACGTCGCCGGGGAGTCTGCGAACTCGAACGAGAGTTCGGCGACGACGCTCAATTCGACGGTGACGGCGCCTGCCGCACCGTCAAATCTGACGGCGGCGGCAGCCTCGACAACCCAGATCAACCTGAGCTGGACGGATAACTCTTCAAATGAAACGGGTTTCCGAATCAAGCGGCGGGCAAGTGGCGCGACGACTTCGGCGGAGATCGGCACGGTCCTGCAGAACGTGCTTAGCTATCAGGACTCGAGCCTCACGCCGGGAACGACCTACTTCTACACGGTCGTCGCATTCAACACCGGTGGAACATCTGCCGATTCGAATGAGGCGGGAGCGACGACACAGTCGGTAAACCCGACGGCTCCGGCTGGTCCAAGCGGACTGGTCGCGGTCGCCGCGTCGGCCGTCCAGATCAATCTGGGCTGGACTGACAACTCGACGAACGAGACGGGCTTCCGAATCCGGCGCAAAATTGGCAGCAACGGGGCCTACTCAGACCTCGCAACGGTCAACGCAAACGTGAGCAGCTATCAGGATCTGGGGCTGATCCCGGGTGTGACCTATTACTATGTCGTTCTCGCCTTCAACGCGAACGGGAACTCGGTCGACTCGAATGAGGCCAGTGCCAACACGGTGGCGCCGACACCAACGGTTCCAGCCGCGCCGGGTGGATTGGTGACGACGGTCATATCGTCGACCCAGATCAATCTGAGCTGGACCGACAACTCAACGAATGAGACGGGCTTCCGGATCAGGCGCAAGACAGGCAGTACAGGGACCTACGCCGATCTGGGAACGGTGGTGCAGAATGTGACCAGTTATCAGGATACTGGCCTGACGCAGGGCACTGTCTACTTTTATCAGGTATTCGCCTCCAATGCCGCCGGCGATTCGGCCGGTTCGAATGAAGCGAGCGGAACGACGACGAGCGATGGCGGGTCAACGCTGCCAGCGATCCCCGCCGGACTGCTGGTGACAGCGACCTCAATCACTTCAGTCAGCCTGAGCTGGAACGACGCCTCGACCAATGAGACCGGTTTCCGGATTCAGCGCAAAATGGGGACGAACGGAATCTGGGCCGAGGTCGGGACAGTCGGGGCAAATGTAACGCTCTGGCAGGACTCATCGCTGGTCTCGAATGCAGTCTATTTTTACAAGATCGCCTCGTTCAACCTGATTGGCGAGTCGAACTATACCAATGAGATGAGCGTGACGATCCCGGTCTCAGCCTTCACCGCGATCGCCAACGGACAGACGGTCAGTGGCAGTGCGAGGCGGAATCAGCCAATTTATTACCGGCTCTCGATTCCGGAGGGGGCGCGGGATCTGGTAGTCGAGTCGAACTCGACGCCGGTGACGAGCCTCTTTGTCCGGTATGACAAGCAGCCAACGCAGTATGCCTACAACTGCAACAGCGAGGCCAACAATGCGACGCAATCGTGCAAGCTCCTGACGCCGATCGCCGGAGACTGGCATATCCAGGTTCTGGGGAACACGTCGACAACGAGCAACTTCACGATGACGGCGAGCTACCAGTCAGGTAGCGGCGATGTCGCACCGACCGCGCCGAGCAGTCTGACCGGGACCCCGGTCTCGACAACCCAGATCAATCTGAGCTGGACCGACGGGGCAAGCAACGAGACCGGCTTCCGGATTCGCCGGAAGAACGGCATTACCGGAACGTATGCGGTGATCGCGACTCTTGGTTCGAACGTGACCATCTACCAGGATAC
>JBEIMN010000649.1:0-2187 GCA_040378705.1 Acidobacteriota bacterium | reverse complement strand
CGGATTTACGGTTGTCCCGCTTTCAAAACCCTCAAAATTGTACGCTTGCGACGCGATAGGTTGCCACCGCCTGCTGGTATTCAGCCTGGATCTCAATCAGTTTTACGCGCGCCTCGGCGGTTGCACGTTCACGTTGGTTGACGAGGAAGAGCGTGCTGTCACCAAGCGAAAAGCGTGTCCGCTCGCCCTCTTCGAGCCGGATGGCGAGCTCGACCTCTGCCTGTGCGGCACGGTACCTTATTGACGCGGTATTGATTGCCGAGATGGCGTCCAGCACTTCGGTCGTGATTCGCTGGCGTTCGCCGGCGACATCGAGGGCCAGTTTCTGCAGCTTCAATCCAGCCTGTGCGATACGCCCCTCGGCCGCACGTTGCCTGACCGGCAGGCTGAAACTCGCTCCCGCCTTGACCGTGGTTCCAATCGAGCCGAATCCGGTATCTCGTCCGGGCATGAAGGCCAGGTCAAGCTCCGGCAGTTTCTGATTGCGCGCCAGTTCGAGGTCGATCTGCGTGATATCGTTGTTGATCGCCAGCGCCTTCAATTCCGGTCGCCGGTCAAGTGCGATCCGTTGTCCGAACGCCGACTGCTCTTCGCTGTAAACGATCGGGGGCGGAGTGGTCGCCGGGGCGTGCACGGGCTGTGGAATCGGCGACGGCAGTCCGTTTGGCGACCAGAGGTAGATGGATAGCTTGAAGGCGCTCTTCTGCAGATCGCGGTCGGCCTTGACCAGTCCACCCTGTCGTCGCTGAACCTCGAGATCTGCTTCGACCGAATCGATCTCCGGAAGATCGCCGGCTCCGACGCGATCGCGCACTGCACGGGCGCGGAATTCGGCGAGGCCGAGCAGGTCCCGTGCGACGTCGAACTTTCTTTTACTGGCCACCCAATCCCAGTAAGAATCCGCCGCCTTCCGCAGCAGTTCGAGCCGTGTCAGTTGATATTCGGTCTCGGCGAGAGGCTCGCCCAGAAAGGCCTGCCGCTCGGCCGCCGCCTTTTCGTTGATCCGGAAACCACGGAGCAACGGAACCTTAAAGCTCAAAAAGTATTCGCCACCATCGCCGGTCGGTGAGAGTGGCGCTTTTATTTTACCAATGTTGTAACGGGCTCCGCCGCCGATCTTCACGCCGGAGCGGGTCAGAAACTCGACTCCGGCGTCGGTCAGGTTCGAGCTTCCGCTCTTTCCGCGCAGCGTCTTTGGATCGAACTCGGTGTTGAAGCGAAGGTAGTCATATCCGGCAAAGATGACCGGATCGAAGGCGCCCTGTTTTTCGAGCCGTTTCGCACTGGCGATTCGCCGCGAAACATCAGCGCCACGAAGCTTCGGATGATAGAGGTCGATCGCATTGATCACCTCTTCCAGGGTCAGTGTTTGCGGCGTGGCGCCATCATCGTTTGTCGCATAGGGTAGTGGCGGATACCCGAGCCGCAGTCGCAGTGCCGACCGCACCGATTCGACCAGCGCGGTCGTTTCCGGATTGCCGATTACCGGCTGGGAACCGGGCGCTGTTTGGGAACCAGTTGCCGTTTGAGCACTGGCTGCCACCGGAATGAGACCGCTCACCATCACCGCCAGACAGAGCTGCTGAAATATTGGTGAAATGCGTGATTTCATCTACTTTTCGTCCTTCTCTTCGCTCGGTTTTTCCTTCTTTTCCTTGCCGGAGTCGAAAGTTACCTTTCTTTTTTCGCCGATCGGACCACGGTTGACCGTTGGTGGGAAGGCGTTGAACTGACGCCAGAGTTCAAACCCGATCGAGACGACATCGAGCAGCACCCAGCCATTCACCTCCGCCCCGGGGCGAAGCTGATCGAGGGCCGGCCAGGGTTCATCGCGGCCGCTTCGGATCGCCTCCTCATCCGGAACGATGATGATCCGGAAGCGGTTCTTTCCATCATCGACGGCGTCCATGACCTTGACCCGACCGGCAAAGGTACCGACGGCGACCGATGGCCAGCCGACGAACTGGATTGCCGGCCAGCCAGCGAAGTTGAGTCGAACCGACCGCCCAACCGAGACCAGTGGCGCGTCATAATCTGAAAGGTAGAGCTCGACAGCCTGATCCCCGGTCGACGGCACGAGCACCGCCAGCTCATCACCGGCCTTGACTGTCTCGCCAGTGCCGACACGCATAACGCGGACCAGCTTTCCATCGCGCGGTGCGGTTACCAGCCGTTGCTCGCCGCGCT
>JBEIMN010000648.1:0-2190 GCA_040378705.1 Acidobacteriota bacterium | reverse complement strand
GTCACCGCCGCCTGCGGAATTCGCTCCGGCTCGATCCTGAGAAGGTATGGCGACGGCAGCCTCGACGTGAGGCGCTCGCGGACCGGAATATATCGTGACATTAGTCTTCTGGTGTTAAAGTGGCGCTACCATAAAAACCGAAGTATCGGGGGGCATCAACCGCCCCGAAACGCGCCAAGCATATCGATACACTGCATTCAAGTCAAATTGCGCGCGGCTTGACACCAGAACTTCAGCGCAAGGCTGCACTGGGCGATTGCATTTTAAGAGTCAGGCTTGGTGAAGACATGCGGGCCGGAGGCCCGCGCACCCAGGATTTCCACCTGCAAAATGCGATCGCCCTGGCAAGGCTGCACTGGGGGCGCGGGTCTTCAGACCCGCATGGTTTACCGGAAGAGTCCGGTTCGTATCCAGAGCTGGGCCAGGGTAGGGCCGTGCTGGGGCGGTTCGCGAACCGCCCCTGCCGGGGCTGTTTGCCCTGCCGGGACTGTTTGATAAACCAGGAATATGAGATTATCCCGTCAGGCGGGACAAGGTCGGGCATCATCACCCTGTGGAGTGTGAGCGATGGTCTATCATCGCGGCGCGTCTTAGCATATGCCCGGTGTCCCATCCACGGTTCAGTTCGAAATATCAATACGGGAGGTAACCGTCATGAAAAATATAACTATTGCCGTTGTCGCGGAGGATCTCGAGTATCAACAAGAGTTGATGGCGGAGTCGGCTGCTCACGGCGGCGTCGAGGAGACGCTGGTATACGATCCACGTCAGCTCGGGCGACTGCTCGACTCTGTGAAGACCGATTATCTGTTGCTGGTCCTTCCGGGAGGAAGAGTCGAGCTGGGGCGGCAATCGTTGCGACGTTACCAGCAGGTGGCGGATGAGACTGGCGCTGGTCTGCTCTACGCCGATTTCAGGGAGCGGAATGGGACGGAAGTTTCCGATCATCCGCTGATCGACTATCAGGTGGGAAGCGTGCGGGACACCTTCGATTTCGGTTCGATCCTCTTTCTGTCGATGGAGGCGGTGGGTCTGGCGTTGCTTCGTCACGGCGCCATCTCGCCGGAATTGAAGTGGGGCGGGCTCTACGACCTGCGCCTGAAGCTCTCGATCGACTCGACGATTCTGCGGCTGCCTGAACCGCTCTACACCAGGACCATCATCGATCGGCGGACCAGTGGTGAGAAGCTTTTTGATTATGTCGACCCGCGACATCGTGAATATCAGATCGAGATGGAGCAGGTTTTCACCGCGCATCTGAAAAGGATTGGAGCGTGGCTCGAGCCGGTCTTCGCGGCGGTGCCGGCGGCGGCGGAGAGCTTCCCGGTTAGTGCGTCGATCATCATTCCTGTTCGCAATCGTGTACGGACGATTGCCGATGCCATAGGCAGTGCGATGGCGCAGGAGGCCGATTTCTCCTTCAACGTCATCGTCGTCGACAATCATTCGACCGATGGGACGACGGAGCTGCTGCGCGAGCTGGCGGCATCGGACCCGCGCCTCATCCACATTCAGCCAGAGGGCGACGACCTTGGGATTGGGGGATGCTGGAACCTGGCAGTCTTCTCTCCTCAATGTGGCCGCTATGCGGTGCAGCTCGACTCCGACGATCTTTACCGGGATGGGGGGACATTGCGACGCGTTGTCGAGGAGTTCGACCGGGGTGGGTATGCCATGATTATTGGTTCGTATCACGTCGTCGATTTCGAGCTGCGGGAGATTCCGCCCGGACTGATCGACCATCGGGAGTGGACGCGTGACAACGGGCGCAACAACGCGCTCCGTATCAACGGGCTTGGTGCACCACGCGCGTTCGATGTTGGGGTGCTTCGTCAGGTCGGACTGCCCAATGTTAGTTATGGTGAGGACTATGCGCTTGCACTCCGGCTGAGTCGCCAGTTCGAGGTTGGGCGGATCTATGATTCCCTCTACTATGCGCGTCGCTGGTCGGGTAATTCAGACAGCGCGCTGCCGCTTGCGACCAGCAACCGGTATGACGCTTACAAGGACAGGCTCCGGACGATCGAGATCACGGCGCGCCAGCGCCAGAACCAGCATCAGGACCCGCATCAGGATATAAGGCCGCATCAGGATATAAGAAAGGATGTCGCATGACGATTCCGACGGGAAGTGCGGCGGAGTGGGCGGCACATCTGCATGGTTCCGATGAGCTGCCGGGATTGGGCAATG
>JBEIMN010000647.1:0-2193 GCA_040378705.1 Acidobacteriota bacterium | reverse complement strand
TTTTCCGTGTCCCATTCGCGGTCGACAACGACCATTTTGCTCGGGAGACGGAAGCGCAGAGACTTGCGGCGCAGAGAAAGCTGAGCGAGCTGGGCATCGACGAACGGGTCGTCTTTATTTCGGTTGGGCGACTGATCGAGCGAAAGAACATCCGGCTGCTGATCGAGGCCCTGGCAATGGTAAACAGCGCCCCGGATGGCGATCAGGCGGCGCTGCTGATCGTCGGGGCGGGCGATGAACGGCGCGCCCTTGAAGAGCTGGCGGGAGGTGATCCGCGGGTCATCTTCGCTGGTGGGGTCACGCCGGCAGAGTTGCCGCGCTGGTACGCGATGGCGGATGCCATGATTCTTGCCGCGCACGACGAGCCGTGGGGTCTGGTGACCAACGAAGCGATGGCCAGCGGACTCGCGATCATTGCCCACCGCGAATGCGGATCGACCGTCGATCTGGTCGATGAACAGAATGGAATCGTGCTTGAGGGTTTCGGAGTCGAGGAGCTGGCGATGGCCATGCGGCGGATGATCCGTGACGAGCAGCACCTCCGCCAGCGACAGGATTCCTCACGGAGGAAGATCGTCGATTGGACGATCGAAGCCGCCGCTGCCGGCGTCGCGCGTGCGGTCAGAGAGACTTGCCGCCAGCATCACCAGCATCGCCCGCATCAGGCATTGAAAAGATGAAGTTGCAGCCAATCGTGATCAACCGGAGACCGAATCGATGAGCACCACCCCGCTTCTGATCGCCGTCATACTCTCCTTCCTGTGGCTCTTCCGCTACCGGCTGCGGGAGAGCCTGCTCCGTGGCTACGGCTTTTTCCTGCTCATCCTGCTCATCTTCTCCTCGAACAAGGAGTATTACGGGATCAGCGCGACGCTCTCTGAATCGACCTTCAGTCCGCTGAGCCTCGTCAGGTGGGCACTGCTCGGCTGGTTCGCGTGGCGGGCCTGGCGCACACCGGTTCCCGCGGGTTTTCGATTCAGCCTGCCGCTGGCCGGAGCGGCGATTATGCTGATAATTGTCATGCTGATCTCCTCGCTCTACTCAGAGGATACGGGCTATTCGCTGATGCGTGCCGCCAGCTTCGGACTGCTGGCATTCGCGCTGATGAAGGGGCTCGTCTTCCATCTTTATCACAGCGGCAACGCGATCCGATTCTTCCAGCTCCATTACTATGCCGCCTGGATCGTGATGACTCCGTTCCTGCTGCTCTTCCTGACGGGAATCGACTATGGCTTCACGGTGATCATGGGGCAGTATGCCGGATTCTTCGGAAACCAGAATACGATCGGGGCGATCTCTGCTTTTCTCACGCCCTACGTCCTCTTTCACTGGCAGGTGCTGGCAACAGGGCGTTGGGAGAAGGTTGCAGATCTTGGGCTGCTCGGAGTAATCCTGACCGGGGTCTGGCTGTCGGGATCGCGAAATGGCACGGCTTGCACCGTGCTGACGATCGCCACCTATTTCTTCGTCGTCAATCTTCAAAGCCGGCTGAAGATCATTGTCGCCGGGACGATACTTCTGGCAATCTTCGTCTACCTGCCATCGCTCCAGACAGATCTGACACGTTTCATTCGGAAAGGAACCGATCGCTCGGTTCAGGTGCGGGACTTCGGGTCGCAGTTGACCGAAGAGCGGCGGTACGAGATGTGGACGGGGGTCTGGCCAAAGTTCTGGGAGCGAAAACTGACCGGTTACGGCTTCGCCCAGTCGCATCTGCTGGTGCATGAATTTACGAATGACAAGGAGGCGGGCCGTTCGCTCCACAACAGCTATCTCGAGATTTTTGGCGATCTTGGGTTACCGGGCATTGCGCTGCTGCTGCTGCTGCTCTACCAGGTAACGGCAAAGGCGGTCCGGGTCGTAACCTCGTCGACCATCAGCCTTGAACGACAGATCTCGGCGGTCTTCATTGCCGGATTTATCGCCGGCGCCTTCAACGCTATCTTTGAGAGCTGGATGTTCTCGGTTGGCAATGTCATCTCGCTCCTTTTCTGGAGTGCGACGACCGGACTGATTGCCAGAACATCCTGGGTCCCGACGGAAGCGAAGGTTACGACGCCGGCACTGCGAAGCGCGCACCCGGTCGCTCTCGCCGCGCCTCGGGAGGTGATCAATGCTGGTGGGCGTGCAGTACGACTCGATCCGGGAATGGCCGGCGGCGAGGTGGTTCGGGACTGACCATGGCGCGAATAC
>JBEIMN010000646.1:0-2198 GCA_040378705.1 Acidobacteriota bacterium | reverse complement strand
TCAGAACCCGAGGCGATCAGGATTCCATCGTGACCCGTTCCGGTTGGCGACGGACTCAGCACATACGCGCCACGCGCCACCCCCTCGGCAGAGCCAAACTTCGTCCGATCAAAGACTGGCAATTTCTGCCGCGTCAGGGCAAGCGCCGTCGGCCCGTGCTCGTTTTCGATCGCGACACGCCACGCGACCGCTGTCTCATTGGCGTCGGCCGGCCTGATCGTCGTCAGGTTCGGGACTGTTCGCAGCCCCATCAACTGCTCGATCGGCTGGTGCGTCGGCCCATCCTCGCCAAGTCCGATGCTGTCGTGCGTGTAAACATAGATTGTTCGCAGCCCCATGATCGCCGCCATCCGCACCGCTGAGCGCATATAGTCGTAAAAGACCATAAACGTCCCGCCATACGGAATCAGCGGGCGGGTCAGAGCCATCCCATTCATCACCGAACCCATCGCGTGTTCACGAACACCGAAATGGAAATTGCGACCGCCATAACTTTCAGGCTGGAACTCACCCTGCCCTTCAAGAAAAGTATTGTTCGACGGGCGAAGGTCTGCCGATCCGCCAAGCAGCATCGGCAGAACCCCTGCAAATGCGTTGAGCACTTTTCCAGACGCCTCGCGCGTTGCCATCTGCTTGTCCGATGGAAAGACGGGCATCGCCGCCTGCCAGTTCTCGGGCAGCTTGCCGGACTCCCACTGCTCCCACTCCGCCGCCAGCCCGGGATGGGCGGAGGCATAGGCTGCCAGCCGCTCGCGCCACGCGCTCTCCAGCTTCACACCGCGGTCGACTGCCTGCCGAAAATGGGCAAGAACCTCCCCCGGAACCGTGAATGGCTCCTCGTACGGCCAGCCAAGATTCTGCTTCGTCAGCCGAACCTCCTCGACTCCGAGCGGCTCACCGTGGGCCTTCGAGGTGCCAGCGCGATTCGGGCTGCCATAACCGATCACCGCCCTGACGCAGATGATCGACGGTCGCGAATCGGCCTGCGCCGCCCTGATTGCCGCTTCAATCCCGTCCAGATCATTTCCATCTGCCACCGTCTGGACGTGCCAGCCATAGGATTCAAAGCGCTTTGCCCGATCCTCCGTGAACGCGATACTGGTCTTGCCATCAATCGAGATTTCGTTGTCGTCGTAAATATAAATCAATCGGCCCAGCTTGAGGTGTCCGGCCATCGATGCCGCCTCGGCCGCGACGCCCTCCATCAGATCACCGTCGGAGACAATCGCGTAGATGTGGTAATCAAAGAGCTCATGGCCCGGCCGGTCGAAATGCGCCGCGAATGACTCCGCCCCGATCGCCATCCCCACACCATTTGCGAATCCCTGGCCCAGCGGCCCGGTCGTCGTCTCGATCGCCGGCGACAACTCGACCTCAGGATGGCCCGGCGTCAGGCTGCCCCACTGCCGGAACTGCTTCAACTGATCGAGCGTGTAGTCTTCATATCCTGTCAAATGGAGCATACTGTAGAGCAACATCGACCCGTGACCAGCCGAGAGGATGAACCGATCCCGATTCGGCCAGCGCGGCTGCGTCGGACTGTACTTCATGCACCGTGTCCATAAGACGTAGGCCGCGGCCGCCATTCCCATCGGCATTCCCGGATGTCCCGAGTTGGCCTTCTGCACCCCATCCATCGCCAATGTTCGAATCGTATTGACGGCCAGTTGTTCAAGGTTCACTTGATCTGTCATAGTCGCTCACTTTCCCACTTAATTAACCTGCTCGCTCCGGGTCATCGATGGCGTCTGTTCAGGAAGCATCACCAGCAGCATCTTTTCGGAGAAGAGCGATGAATTGATCAGCGTCTGAACGACATACAATCCCGGCTGGTGAAAGACCGTGTTGAGGAAGATGCTGACGTTATCAGCATAGCCATCCGGCGGAATGGTGATGCTGGTCGGCTGTGAAACCGCCACCGACTGCATCCGATCCGGAGTGAGGATCCGCACCTCGGTCAGATACTGCCCCTCACCCTGCCAGTGGTTGAGAATCGCCAGCTTGATCATCGTCACCGGCAACTGGGGCACTATCAATTGCCCCGTCACTCCCATCAGGCTGAAATGGCCGGATGCCTCAACGCGGACGTCCTCACAAAAAATCGTATAGTCAAGTTTCAGAGTTTCCATTGAATTCACAGGGTATTTATAACGAGATCCGCCTTCCAGCAAAAGAGATTACAATAGTCCGGATCGGTC
>JBEIMN010000645.1:0-2201 GCA_040378705.1 Acidobacteriota bacterium | reverse complement strand
GCACGTCCGCTTCGTCGACACGGTACACGTCGAGGGCGGCCCGGACGCGTTCGTGAGATTTGATCGGATGTAGCAATGTCGCAATGTCGCAATTTAGCAAGGGGCTCGGGTCGCATTTCATGCGCAGGATTGAGGTTTGCATCTACCTTGGCAGCATAGTCCTGGCCTCCGGCTGGATTGCGGTGCTGTTTCTGCCACCGGGGCTGATGGCGGATGGGCAGGTGGTTCCGGCGCTGATTCTTTACCGATCATTCTCCCTGATCTGTCACCAGATTCCGGAACGTTCCTTTCAGGCGTTCGGGGCGCCCCTCGCGGTCTGCTCGCGCTGCACCGCAATCTATGTCGGAGCACTGGGCGGGCTGCTGATCTACCCTTTCGTGCGCACACTTCTGCAGCGTCTCGATTCCCACACGCGGGGATCGAAGTGGGGCGGAAGAGGCTGGTTCGTCGTTGCATTGCTTCCGATGGCGGTCGATGTCGCGGCCGACTGGCTTGGACTCATGCCTAACAGCTTCACCTCGCGCGCGGTGACTGGGGGGATTGCCGGACTCGCTGCGGCACTCTGCATTTTACCGGGGGTGATCGCGGCGTTCGATGAGTGGTACCGATCCGAACGCCCCTCCGGCTTGTCCTGACATTTGGCCTGACATTTGGCCTGACATTTGGCCTGACAGCTGGAGAACCTGGCCAGGAATTGGCTTTGTCTGGAATTGGCTTTGTCGCGATCGGTTTTAAGGCTCTGTCCAGAGGGAGCCAAAGGAGATAACCTCGATGATAAATGATCTTGATTGGAAGCAGCCGGCGATAATCGGTGGTTTGATAATTGGAATTGCCTCGGCGGTTCCGGGAATCAGCATCCTGAACTGTTGTTTCTGCGGCTGGGCGCTGATTGGCGGGGCGGTGGCGGTGAAGCTGACGCTCGACAATTCACCGCGCGTCCTGAAAAAGTCGGATGGGCTCCAGATCGGCCTTTACACCGGGCTGATTGCCGCACTGGTCTTCATGGTTGTTGCGACGCCGATCATTCTGAGCGGGGTGGCAACGAAGGCCTCGCTCAAGCTGATGTACGGTCTGCTCAACAATCTGAACAACCCGGAGATCAGGGACACGCTGACCACGGCCATGCTGCAGGCAGAGGAGATGGGGCCGCTCCAGCGGCTGCTCGGTTCGATCCCGGTGATGATCGTTCAGGTCCTCTTCCAGGCACTCTTCTCCGTTCTCGGTGGTCTGCTCGGTGTCCAGTTGCTGGAGAAGCGCACGGATACTCCGCCACCGCCGCAATATTACGGGCAGAACCCGGAATAGGCGCAACACAAGGCAGGGCAGGCAAATCTAGTGGATCTTCAGGGGCGTGGAGCCTCGATTTCGTAGACATAGAGGGTCGATTGACGATCTTCCGGCACGAAGAAGGCCCGCAGACCGGCCTCCTGGTCGAGTGGTTCGACCCAGAACGGGTTTCGGGTCATCGGCAGACCGGCGGAGGTCCAGAGCTCGACCGGAACCTGTTGTCTGGCAAGTCCGGTTGCCAGATCGACCAGCTCGAGTCCGCCGAGGCTCAGCTTCTCCATGCCGTTACGGTATTCGCGCAGTCCGCCGCAGAGCATCTCGCCCGCGCCAAGATAGTGGCAGTCCTGATAGTCGATATAGAATGAACGGTTGAGTTGCCGTCCTGGCCGGTCAGCTCGCCTGGGATGGTAAGTTACAGGCTGGGGTTCCCGGGTGTTGGGGAGTGCGAGCGGCCAGTGATAGAAACGACGCGCGCCCCAGCTCACGGCGTGAAGCGTCCGTGTCTCGACCTGATGAACTATTCCGCCAAGGTGATCGTTGAAGCGGAAGCTCTCCCGCGCCACCATTCCGTCACGGCTCACCATTCCGTCACGGTTCATCATTCCGTCACGGTTCATCAGATCGACCTGGTAGACGATTGATCGGCTCTCCGGCCGATATTCGGCGACAGGAATCCAGATGAAGCGCCCGTCGTAATCGATTCCGCCTGGATGATAGATCGATCCTTCTCCGATCCGCAGATCTTCAAGCAGTTGCCCCTGGTCGTTGAATTTGAATAGGTGGCCGATTCCGGCACCTTCGTCGCGATCAGCTCCTCCGACAGGCTCGCGATATCGACGGGTTTCGCGTGTCACCTCGACCGATGACAGATAGAATTCTCTGCCCACCCTGACCATTCCCTGTGGGTGGTGGGT
>JBEIMN010000644.1:0-2204 GCA_040378705.1 Acidobacteriota bacterium | reverse complement strand
TTGAGCAAGAGGGCCGGCTGGCCGGCGACCGTACCGGGGCCGATCGAGATTTTGCGCATGCCGAAGTAGCTGGTGATGGTCTCGATGGCTGGCCCCTCGACCTCTGCAGTGGCATAAAGGTTCCGTTCGGTCGAACCGAAGCGAAGGCGCGGCGGATTATTGGGTTTCGCTGGATCGGGCGGTGGCGGCCACGGGCTCCTGACACGGACCAGCTCGGCCTTCAGATCGTAAAGGAATGGGTCGGAAGGTGACCAGAGTCGCGCATTCGGAATCTTCAGAAAGCTGGAGCGGTTGATGCGGATGATGGTCGACGCGACCGGCTGGCCGGCGGCGGAGGCGGTCAGGCGGACGGCCCAGGTATCGTCGTTGAGCGCCTCGCTGGTCAGTGCGACCACTTCGAGACCGCCAGCATCGACATCCGGCGTCAGCCGCAACTCGGCAAGGTGGAGCGTCGCCGGGACGGGTTCGATCCAAACGGTCTGCCAGATGCCGGAGACGGGGGTATACCAGATGCCTGACGGCTTGAGCTGCTGCTTACCGCGTGGCTGCTCGCCGGAATCGGATGGATCTGTGACACCAAGGACCAGTTCATTCGCCTCGCTCTTCAGGAACGGGGTAATGTCGATGGTGAAGGGATCGAAACCGCCCTGATGAGTGCCAGCGATCGCGCCATTGACGAAGAGGACCGAATCATAATCGACCGCACCAAAGTTGAGCAGTATCCGTTCTCCCTTCCAGGCGGCGGGAATGGTGATCGTTCGCCGGTACCAGAGCCGCTGATCGGGCTGGAGCGACTTGCCAACGCCGGAGAGCGATGACTCGACGGCGAAGGGGACAAGGATCTTTCCGTCATAGCTGGCGGGGGCCGGAGCGGTCTTTGCGGTGATCGCATAGTCCCACTGCCCGTTCAGATTCTGCCAGCGCTCGCGGACGAACTGTGGGCGCGGGTACTCACGCCAGGCATTGTCTGGGGTCACCTTTTCGCCCCACGAAGTCTTGAGCGTCACCGGGGCCGGCTGCCAGGGCGGTGATTGCGCGACAACGGTCAGCGCCGCCAGAACGAGCAACAGGAGGATCGAGGTATATTTTTTCATGGCTTGGATCCGGATAGAGTAAAGAGAGTGGATTGAGGACGGTAAGATGTACCGGTCGCCTCTGGTGACGCGTCGGGTGCAAATCGCTGGTGGCTTCCCGGGAGCGGCTCGGTGTGGGTGGCAAGGGTCAGCTTCGCCAGCCCAAAAATCAACAGTGGAACAAGCAGCAAAACGACAAGTAGCCGGCGTCCTGCCCGCCAGTCAGGATCCGCGGCGTCCCGGGACTGGCCGCTCTCCAGATTACACGGCGCTGAAGCGTGCAGCCTGATCACGAGCAGGGTCATCAGAAGGGCGGTCAACCAGAATCCAACGTGGACCGCGAGGACACCCTTCGATTGGAGTTGTGAGACGACACGCGTGAAGTCACCGACGACAAAGAGCCAGGTCAGAAGAAGCATCAGCAGTTGGGCACGCCCAAACGGGTCGACCGGAACGAGCGGCAACGCGCCCTTGAGATGACGACAAATGGCCATAACCAGGATGGCCGTCATCATGACCGCGATGAGCAGAATCCAGCCGCGCGGTCCAATCCCGAGCAAATGCTCACTCAACTGGCCACGTTCGATCCAGACGCGGACATTGGTGACAAAATTCTTCCACGGCATAACGATGAGCAGGATCGCGATGGCAAAGCCACGCAGCTGCCGGCCCGGTGGTGCAGACTCGACCGGCGCCAGTCCTTCGCCGAGCAGCCGGCGAACTCCGAACGCGATCCCCAGGCCCATGATCAGGCCGAAGAGCTGCTCCATCCATTTCCAGTAGTCGAGCTGCTGGAGCGCGGAATAACGGCCAATCGGCCCCCAGCCCGCCCGGCCAAGCATCTGGACGAAGTCGCCAATGGCAAAGCCCGCCCCGCCGGCGATGAGGCCATAAGCGATCAGCAGCAGTGCGGCGCGATTCCCTTCCCGCCACAGATAGAGGTAGAGTGCGACGAAGAGTCCGAGGCAGCCGGCCCAGTTGTCACTGCGTGGCGGTGTCAGCCGCAGGCCGAACGTCAGCGTCAGCAGACCGTACCCAAGCCACCAGCCAGCGGCGAGCACCATGATGAGCCGCCCCGGTTGACGCCATCGTCGACCGTAAAGATAGAAGGCGGCCCCGACCAGCAGCGCC
>JBEIMN010000643.1:0-2204 GCA_040378705.1 Acidobacteriota bacterium | reverse complement strand
GGTCAGCAGCTTCAGCTTTCCCTCCGGCAGGCACCGCCGATCCAGCTTCAATTCGATATTCGGAATGACCGAGCAGAGATTCGCGTTGCCACAACGCTCGCCATAGCCATTGAAGACCCCCTGGACGTGCGTCGCTCCCGCCTCGATCGCCGCAAGCGAATTGGCGACCGCCAGCTCGCCGTCGTTGTGGCAATGGATCCCCAGCCGTACCTGTGGTATTCGCGAATGGACCAGCGCGACCACTTCGCTGATCCTCTCCGGCAACCCTCCACCATTCGTGTCACAAAGAATCAGTGTCTCCGCGCCCGCCTGAACCGCCGCCTTTAACGTGTCCAGCGCGTACTCCGAGTTGGCCTTAAACCCGTCAAAGAAGTGCTCTGCGTCGTAGAATACCCGCCGGCCGCACGCCTTGAGGTGGCTCACTGTATCGGCGATCATGCGCAGATTCTCTTCGAGCGTCGTCTTCAACGCGATCTCGACGTGAAAGTCCCACGACTTGCCAAAGATCGTGACGATCGGGCTCTGTGCCGCCAGCAGGCTTTGGACCACACTGTCATCCGCCGCGAGCCCGTCGGGGCGTCTTGTGCTGCCAAAGGCCGCCAGCACTGAGTTGCTCAGATTGAGCGTCTTCGCCCGCTCAAAAAATTCGATATCTTTCGGATTGGCTCCCGGCCAGCCTCCCTCGATGTAGCTGACACCGATCTCGTCAAGCGCGCGTGCAATCTTGATCTTGTCGTCGACGCTGTAGGCAAGCCCCTCTGCCTGCGCTCCGTCACGCAGCGTGGTGTCGTAAATCTCGATCCGTGGTTTATTGCTCATGATTCTGATATTGAACAGGTTTTTCGCCAGCGTCCACCATTGGCAGGGGCCACGCCGGCTTCGTCGCTCCAACTGGAAGGGTGGCTGCCACTCTGGCTGCCAGAGTAGCTGGCAAAGTAGGAGGTGGGGCCACCCCCACCTCCCGACTCCCATTGGCAGTTTCGATCAGTTCTTCGCCTTGTCGACGATCTTGTTCGCGGCAAGCCACGGCATAAGACCGCGCAGTTGCGCTCCAACCTGCTCGATCGAGTGCTGCTTCTCCGTTTCGATCATTCGATTGAAGTTGACCTTGCCTGATTCGGCCTCGGCCATCCACTCGTCTGCAAACTGGCCGGTCTGAATCTCGGTCAGAATCTGCTTCATCTTCTCCTTCACTTCCGGTCCAATGACCCGTTTGCCACGCGTCAGATCACCGTATTCAGCCGTGTTCGAGATCGAATAGCGCATATTCGCGATTCCTCCCTCATAGAGGAGGTCGACGATCAGCTTCATCTCGTGGAGACACTCGAAATAGGCCATCTCCGGCGCATAGCCCGCCTCGGTCAGCGTCTCGAAGCCAGCCTGAATGAGTGAGGTCAGCCCACCACAAAGTACCGCCTGCTCGCCAAAAAGATCGGTCTCGGTCTCTTCTTTGAAAGTTGTCTCGATCACTCCGGCGCGCCCGCCGCCGATCGCAGAGGCATAGGCCAGCGCAACCTGCCGCGCATCACCCGATGGATCCTGTGCGACCGCGATCAGGCACGGCACGCCGCCGCCGCGCTCATATTCGCGGCGCACCAGATGGCCCGGTCCCTTTGGCGCGACCATGAAAACGTTCACTCCCTCCGGCGGCAGGATCTTCTTGAAGTGTATGCCAAAGCCGTGCGCGACCGCCAGATACTTGCCCGGCTTGAGGTGTGGTTCGATGTCGCGCTTGTAGATGCCCGGCGTCAGCTCATCCGGAGTCAGCAGCATGATGATATCCGCACGCTCCGCCGCATCCGCCACTGGAAGCACTTCCAGTCCTGCCGACTGTGCCTTGGCCACCGACGGGCTGTCCGAACGCAGACCGACGATCACGTCGCAGCCGCTGTCCTTAAGATTATTCGAGTGGCCAAGCCCCTGCGATCCGTAGCCGATGATCGCAATCCGCTTGCCGGCGAGATATTTGGGTTCTGCATCCTTGTCATAATATATTTTCATGTCTTCTTTCCTTTGATTAAATTTCTTTCTATTTTGAAGTAGTCAATGGCTCCCACGACGGGCAAGACAGGCACACCCGACGTAATCTGTCATCTGCAGCTGTCATCTTTAACTGTCATCGGGCGTTCTGCTGACGTCCCCGCCGGTCGCTGCATTGTTCAGACTTTTTCGTTCAGTGTCAGTTCAGAGAACTCTTCCTCGTC
>JBEIMN010000642.1:0-2209 GCA_040378705.1 Acidobacteriota bacterium | reverse complement strand
TGTATACCTGTTTCAGGAGCAAGTGCATTGAGAAAGAATATTTTATTGGATACACATACTGCCAACTTTGCTGATGTGGTTGGCAATGGGAAGATCTATGCCATTCCACCGTATCAGCGGGATTACTCCTGGGGTGTGGAGCAGTGGGAAGATCTATGGAACGACGTGATCGAGATGGCTCAGAAGCCTGATGACCGGCACTACATGGGAGCTTTGGTCGTCGAAGCGAAAAGCGATCGGGAGTTTCTTGTCATTGACGGCCAGCAGAGGCTTGTCACGCTCAGCATCTTCGCGCTGGTAATCATCCGCCGCCTGATCGATCTTGCAGAGCGAGGGATGGAACCGGACGCAAACAGGGAGCGAGCCGAGACCCTTCGGATTCAGTACATTGGCTCGAAAAATCCAGCATCGCTTCTGCTCGTCAGCAAGTTGACACTGAACGAAACGGACGATGCCTTCTATCAGGACTATCTGGTCGTGGGGCGTGATCCGCGCAATCCACGCGGCCTGCCAAGATCGAACCGGGCGCTTTTGGACTGTCAGAGGTGGATGGCGAGAAGGCTGGAATTGATTTCACCCCGGAGTGACGATGGCAAGTTTCTTGCTGAATTACTGAATGAAACGATCGCGCGGCAGTTGCTGTTCATCCTGATCACCGTTGACGATGAGCTCAACGCCTACACTGTCTTCGAGACGCTAAACGCGCGAGGGATCGATCTTTCGTCGACGGATCTGCTGAAAAACTATCTCTTTTCCCGTGTCAGGACGAAGACTGATCTCACCACTCTCCAGCGTCGATGGCGGAGACTGATCCAGACCGTCCGTCAGGAGCGCTTTCCAGAGTTCTTGCGTTACCATTTGCTTTGTGAGATGCCGCAGGTTCGTTCCAATCAGCTTTACAAGATCGTGCGAGGCCGGATTCAAAATACGCAGAATGTATTTGATCTTGTGAGAGATCTTGAGGATCGCGCCGAGTTGTATGCGGCTCTGGCGGACGTGTCACATGAATTCTGGATCGATAATCCCGATTGCCGGCCACATATTCGAGAGCGACTTCTGTATCGAAGTCAGCAGGCTATGCCACTGCTGTTTGTGGCCTGGGAGAGGTTCGATCGTCGTGAGTTTGCCAGAGTCCTTCGTCTGGTAAATGTTTTTACCTTCCGCTATACAACCGTTAGTAACCTGAATACCAACGAGTTGGAGCCTTTGTATCACCGCGCCGCAAAATCGGTGATCGATGGTGTAGCGACCAATGCCGGAGGAGTATTCCGCATTTTGCGTGAAGCTTACGTGGATGACGGAAAGTTCAGGCAGGATTTTGAATACCTTGAGCTTTCGACATCTGGTCAGGGAAAGCATCTGGCCCGTTATATTTTGTGCCGGTTGGAATCGGATGCATCGGGAGCAGATATCGACTTTGAGACTGACAGTGGGACGATCGAACATATTCTCCCGGAGAACCCTACGGATGAATGGTTTGAGGGGTATGACGAAAAGCAGTTTGCCCAGTCCGTTGATCGGCTGGGAAATCTTGCCTTGTTGGAGGCAAACAGGAACCGAGAGGTTGGTAACGGATTGTTTGCACAAAAACTTGCCGCTTATGAATCGAGTCGATACGTGACGACGCGAGCCATAGCCGACAACCAGCCGGAAGCCTGGACCCCTGAGCATATCGCAAAGCGGCAACGACTCCTGGCTCTTCGGGCGGCTCATATCTGGCGTGTCGACTATCAATAAAGGTATCCAAAGGCAGGCAGAGGATAAGAGGTGAGGTCGACGCCGATGCAGCGGCGAATGTTACGGCATTGGCTTGATTCGCTGATAGTTGATCGATCGAACGGGAAGTGCTAGGATTCACCTCGGCCGTAGTATCTCAAGCCCCGCAAAACAGTACATATTGATCAGGATGATGGACCGATGAGCCAGAGCCAGTTCCTCAACCAAAAGCCGGACGATCCGTCCAAGCCCTATGTGTTTATCTCATACGCGCGGAGCGACGCGCCCGAGGATACTCTCGCCTCCGAGGAGATCGAGCTGGCACTTGTCGCCGCCGGGATCCACTGCTTTCGGGATGTTCACGTTCCTCCTGGTGATAGTTGGAATAAGCTCATTTCGGAGGCGTTGGAGGATTGCAACCGAATGGTTCTGGTCGGTTCGTCGCGTTCGATGAATTTGGATCGAAAAGAGGTCTATCTTGAATGGTTCCCAT
>JBEIMN010000641.1:0-2210 GCA_040378705.1 Acidobacteriota bacterium | reverse complement strand
GGAGCCGGGGCGGATGGGGAGTCCGGAAGCGCTGATTCTGAGCACGCTCGGCGGGTTGCGAAGCGATGACGGGACCCCGCTCGCGCTTGGTTACCACACCGGCCACTGGGAGGTCGGCCTGCTGGTGAGGGCGGCGGCGGAGGAGTTGCGGCGACGCGACTGGATACCCTTTGCCGGTTACTGCACCGATCCGTGTGACGGGCGATCGCAGGGTACGACCGGGATGTTCGACAGCCTGCCCTACCGTAACGATGCGGCGATCGTACTGCGGCGGCTGGTTCGCTCATTGCCGACGCGGGAGGGCGTGATTGGAGTGGCGACCTGTGACAAGGGGTTGCCGGCAATGATGATGGCGCTGGCGGGCTGCCGGGATTTGCCGGTGGTCATCGTCCCGGGCGGCGTGACGCTGCCGGCCAGCGATGGCGAGGATGCGGGCAAGGCGCAGACGATCGGCGCTCGTTTCGCGAACGGCCAGATCACGCTCGATGAGGCGGCCGAGATTGGCTGTCGAACCTGTGCCTCACCGGGGGGCGGCTGCCAGTTTCTGGGAACGGCGGCGACCTCGCAGGTGATCGCAGAGGCGCTTGGACTCGCGGTTCCGCACAGTGCGCTTGCGCCCTCGGGGCAGCCGATCTGGCTCGATGTTGCACGCCGCTCGGTCGCCGCGCTGATCAGCCAGCGGTCGCTCGGACTGCGGTCGCGGTATCTCCTCACTACTGCCGCATTTCGTAATGCCATGGCGGTCCATTCGGCCTTTGGCGGCTCGACCAACCTGCTGCTGCACATTCCGGCGATCGCCGCCGCCGCCGGCCTTGAACCACCATCGATCGAGGAGTGGATCGAGATCAACCGGCGCGTGCCGCGTCTGGTCGACTCGCTTCCCAATGGTCCGCATCCGACGATCCGCGTCTTTCTTGCCGGGGGAGTCCCGGAGGTCATGCTGCATCTGCGTGAACTTGGACTGGTCGACGGCCGGGCACTGACCGCAACCGGCGAACCGCTTGACGCCATGCTCGATCAGTGGAAAACTTCAGCGCGTCGGCGCGCGCTCCGTGAACGATTGAAGGAGCAGGATGGCATCGATCCCGATCAGGTGATAATGTCGCCAGCGCAGGCACGCGCGAACGGATTGACGAGCACCGTCACTTTTCTCCGCGGAAACCTTGCCCCGGATGGGGCGATCGTCAAGAGTACGGCGATCGATCGGTCGATGATCGGAGAGGATGGAGTCTATCGCCTGACCGGCCCTGCGCGCGTCTTCACGACTGAAAAGGCGACGATCGCGGCGATCAAGAGCCGTGGCGAAGATCAGATCCGCCCGGGAGAGGTGATCGTTCTCATCTGTCGCGGCCCGATGGGCACCGGGATGGAAGAGGTCTACCAGATCACCTCCGCCCTCAAATATCAGCCCTACGCCAATTCGGTCGCGCTGATTACCGATGCCCGATTTTCAGGCGTCTCAACTGGCCCGTGTGTCGGCCACATCGGACCGGAGGCGCTTGCCGGTGGCCCGATCGGGAAAGTTCGGGATGGCGATCTGATCCGCCTTCGAATCGACACCGTCAACCTCGCCGGCGACATCGACCTTGTCTTCAGAGACTCGGATGGGACGATCCGCGCCGCCGATGACGAACTATCCGCCCGGCCGCTCCGAACTGACCTTGCTCCGGATCCTGACCTGCCCGACGATACACGGCTCTGGGCGGCGTTGCAGAATGTGAGCGGTGGATCGTGGCGCGGCTCAACCTATGACGTCGACCGGATCGTCCAGCTGCTGGAGGCCGGTTTGCGTGCTGAGGCTGGCAACCGGCCGAAAGCCTGAACGCCCGGGACCCGCATGAATTAGCTGCCCGGGACGGGCATGAATCAGCAAATAGTCACCCAAACCTTAAACTATTGAGGAATAGACTCGAAATGCTCAGACGTTCGATACTGATCCAGATTTTTCTTCTCCTTTTTACGACGATTCCCGGCCTTGCACAGGAGACGGCGGCGCAGAAGTACCTGCTCTCCGTCGAGCGGATCTGGGATCGCGCTCCGCACAGTGCCTTCACCGATCTGGTCGATTTCAATGGCCGGTTTTATTGTACCTTTCGCGAAGGCTCGGGCCACGTCCCGGGACGGGAAGGGAACAACGGCGCGATCCGGGTTATTGTCAGCGACGATGGCTCCAACTGGCGCTCAGCGGCCCTGATTACAGAGTCTGGCGT
>JBEIMN010000640.1:0-2210 GCA_040378705.1 Acidobacteriota bacterium | reverse complement strand
GTGATACTGGTTGCAAGGCGGCGTGCGGCCCGATAATGGTCGGCGATGGCCTCGAAGGCGGTTCGTTCGCGACGCTCCGTGCGCTGGCCATAGCTGACGTGAAGCATGGCGATTTCGGAATCACGGGCGGCGATCGCCGTTGTCACGCAACTGTCCATTCCACCGCTCGCGAGAACGATTGAAAGCATCTCAGACTCCTTTGGTGTCAGGTCCCCAGATATATTTGTGCAGCTGAAGTTGAAGTCGGGCGTTGATTCCCGTTTCGAGTATCCAGGCCGAGAGTTCGCGGAGGTCGAGTGCGCCCCAGACCGGAGAGAAGAGGATCGCCGGGTGGCGTTCGGCGAGATGATGACGGGCGATGACTTCGCCGGCATAGTCGAAGTCACGCCGGTCAGCGATCACGAATTTTATCTCGTCACGAGGGGTGAGGCAGTCGAGGTTCTCCCAGCGATTGCGCTGCTCTTCGCCACTTCCGGGGCATTTGATGTCGAGGATCCTGACCGCGCGCTCGTCGAGTGGCGATATATCGAGGCTGCCGCTCGTCTCAATCAGCACCTCGTAACCGTTGTCACAGAGGCGACGCACCAGCTCGAGGCACTCTTTTTTCTGGACCAGCGGCTCGCCACCGGTAATTTCGACCAGGCGGCACGGGTACTGTCTAACCTGTTCAAGCACCTCTTCGATGGCCATCTCTGTGCCGCCACTGAAAGTATATTCGCTGTCGCACCAGGTACATCGAAGGTTGCACCAGGTGAGGCGAACGAAGATGCACGGCCTCCCGGCAAAGGATGACTCACCCTGAATCGAGTAGAAGATTTCGGTAATTCTCATTGCTCTCCCCCGGCCGTTAAACTGACCTCTTCAGTTTCAGAAAGCCGGCAAAGCTGAAGTTTGACATCGTTATCGCCAAGTCACAAGTCGGCTTCGCCGGAACGCCGTGGAACATGATAGACTGAGGTTCTTTAGGTTGTTGATTCGATTCGGGGCTGGTTCGACCGTCACCAGCGGGCCTGAATTAGTACTCGATTCTATTTGTGCAGTGTTGATACAGAGTATACTGGTAACTGACTGAACAGGCATTCCCGACCCGTCAGAACCACTTTAACCTTCAACCCAATTAACCAGTGATAAATTCCGGACCGAACACCGTCTCGGTCTTCCGAGAGTGAAATGGAAGAGATTTTTGGACGGCGCGGGCTTCTCGCCCGCAGCCACCCCGATTACGAATATCGACAAGGTCAATTGGCGATGGCCAGTGCCGTCCGGGCTGCGCTCGAAAAGCGCCATCACCTGCTGGTCGAGGCCGGGACGGGAACGGGCAAGACGCTCGCCTATCTGATTCCGGCCATTGCGAACGGAAAACGGGTCATCGTCTCGACCGGGACAAAGAATCTTCAGGAGCAACTCTACTACAAGGACATCCCCTTTCTGCAAAAGGTTCTGCCGCGTCAGTTCCGGGCGACCTATCTCAAGGGCAGGTCAAACTACCTTTGTCTGCAGCGTTTTCGGCAGGCGGAGAATTCACCTGTACTTAGCGGGATGGAGGATATCGATCATTTCGACGTCATCAGTCGCTGGTCGGCGCGCACGGAAACGGGCGATCGCGCTGAGTTGACCGATCTGCCGACAAGTCTCGGTTTCTGGCGTCAGATCGACGCACGATCCGACATTTGCACCGGATCGAAGTGTGAAAAGTTCGAGCAGTGCTTCATCACGCGGGCGAGGCAGCGGGCGCTCGATTCCGAGATCATCATTGTCAATCACCACCTCTTCTTCGCCGATCTGGCGCTGCGCGGCAAGGAGTGGGGGCAGGTGCTGCCGGACTATGATGCGGTGATCTTCGATGAGGCGCATCAGATCGAGGATATCGCCATGCAGTACTTTGGCGCAGCGGTCTCGACCTGGCAGGTCGCCGATCTGATTGGTGATATAAACCGGCTCGATCTGACCAATGGCCACGAGTCGGGTGAGATTTTGAAGTCGAGTTCGCGCGTCATGTCGCTCGCCGACCAGTTCTGGCTCAATTTCCGTGGTGAGGATGGTAAGAGCGTTCTGAACAGGGGAATGTTCTTTCGCGGTCAGTCCGGGCAGCCGTCCGACCCGACCCCGGCAGGTGAGCGGTTCCTTGCGCTGCGCAACGCGATCGACCGGCTGACGGCGGCGATCAAGGTGGTCAAGGATCCTCCGGCCGAAGCGGAGTCGCTCATCCG
>JBEIMN010000639.1:0-2220 GCA_040378705.1 Acidobacteriota bacterium | reverse complement strand
TTGCTACTTGCGCCATAATATCCCGATAATTGGCCCGTCAAGCGGCCCCGTCAAACGGCCCTGTCAAGCGGCCCTGTCAGGCGGCGTTGACCGCGTCGCGAATCCAGTCGTATCCTCTCGATTCAAGCTCGAGCGCCAGCTCCCTGCCACCCGAACGGACGATCTGTCCCTTGTAGAGGACGTGAACGAAGTCGGGTTTGATGTAGTCGAGCAGTCGCTGATAATGGGTGACCAGTATGATCGCGTTATCCTTCGATGCCAGCTTGTTGACTCCGCCGGCGACGATTCGTAACGCGTCGATGTCAAGCCCGGAGTCTGTCTCGTCAAGCACGGCAAGGGCCGGATTGAGAACCGCCATCTGCAGAATCTCGTTCCGCTTCTTCTCTCCACCTGAGAAGCCCTCGTTGACCGACCGGTTGATGAAGCTTCGATCCATCTCGACGATCTTCATCTTCTCCTTCAGCAGATCATCGAACTCGAGCGGGTCGAGCTCCTCTCCACCCTCGTGCTTCACCTTTTCGTTGTATGCCATTCGCAGAAAATTGGCATTGCTGACCCCGGGGATCTCGATCGGGTACTGGAAGGCGAGGAAGACTCCCGACCGCGCACGCTCATCGGGCGCGAGGTCGAGCAGGTTAGTGCCCTTGTAGATGACCTCACCCTCCGTCACCGTGTAGGACGGATGGCCGGCGAGCACCTTTGCCAGCGTGCTCTTGCCCGAACCGTTCGGCCCCATGATCGCGTGGATCTCTCCCGCCCTGATCGTCAAAGTCAGTCCCTTCAGGATCTCCTTGCCGTCGATCGCGGCGTGCAAATTCCTTATCTCTAGCACAATTCCACTCCTTACTCACTACGCTCTGTTGCTACTACCTGTTACTACTCTATTGGCACTACTCCCGGGCCGGGAGGAAGTGGCTGATTGATCGCCGCTCCTCCCCCCACAGCTCGGGATGTTATTTATGGCATGTTCACTTTATCGATTTACCAATTCAGTCAGGTTACCAATTCAGTCAGGTTACCAATTCAGTCAGGCCAGCCTGATTTGGGCCATTTATGGCCCAAATATTGATTAGTCTGTTATCTCGACGATGACCTCGATCTCAATCGGAATGTTGTGGGGCAGCGAGCCCATCCCGACCGCTGATCGCGCGTGGCGTCCCGCCTCGCCGAAGACCTCGACGAAGAGATCCGAGCAGCCATTGATGACCGCCGGATGGTCGCCGAAATCGGGGGTCGCGTTGACCATTCCGAGCACCTTGACGATCCGCTTCACCCGGCGCAGGGTTCCCAGCTCCTGCTTCAATACCGCGAGGAGGATCATTCCCGTTTCGCGTGCGAACTGGTAGCCCTGTTCACGCGTAAAGTCCGCGCCGACCTTGCCAGCCGCATCTGCACCCTTGCCGGCGAGGTAGAGCAGGTTGCCCGTCCGCACGGCGTGAACATAGTTTCCAGCCGCCCCGGGTACCGGTGGCAGTATTGCTTCGATCTCGGTTATCTTGTCGCTCATTTGATCTCTATCCCACACTTCCTTCAAGTTTCAGGCCCAGCAGGCGGGTCGCCTCGACCGCGAACTCCATCGGCAGCTCGCGAAAGACCTCCTTGCAGAACCCGTTGATGATCATGTTGACGGCGTCCTCGGTTGAGATGCCGCGCTGGTTGAAGTAGAAGATCTGCTCCTCGGAGATCTTCGATGTCGAGGCCTCGTGCTCGATCCGGGCGGAATTGTTGCCAACTTCGATGTAGGGGAAGGTGTTTGCTCCGCACTTCGTACCGATCAGCAGCGAGTCGCACTGCGAGTAGTTGCGCGCGTTGTCAGCCTTCGGCTGGATTCTGACCAGACCACGATAGCTGTTGTTCGAGCGTCCGGCCGAGATCCCCTTCGAAATGATTCGGCTCTTCGTGTTCTTTCCGACGTGGATCATTTTGGTCCCGGTGTCGGCCTGCTGCATATGGTTGGTCAGTGCGACAGAGTAGAATTCGCCGATCGAGTTGTCGCCGAGCAGGATGCAGCTTGGGTATTTCCAGGTGATGGCCGAGCCGGTCTCGACCTGAGTCCACGAGATCTTTGAATTAATCCCGGCACACTTGCCACGCTTGGTGACGAAATTGTAGATTCCGCCGCGCCCCTCCTCGTCACCCGCGTACCAGTTCTGGACAGTCGAATATTTGATCTCGGCGTTGTCGAGCGCGACCAGTTCGACGACCGCGGCGTGGAGCTGG
>JBEIMN010000638.1:0-2230 GCA_040378705.1 Acidobacteriota bacterium | reverse complement strand
TTCCTCCTCTCTTTTCCTCCCCTCACCCTTTCACTCTTTCTCTCTGCCCCTCTGACACCCCTCCACCGCCCACTCCCAGCTCCCCGCCTGCCTCCCTTTGAAGAACAAATCCACGAACAAACCTCATCTTTCATACGCTTCTGTACATGAGCAGGAACTGACGCAGGAGCAGCTCAGCTACGCGCTCTTCCCCCTCGGCGGTATGACCAAGCAGGAGGTCCGCGATATCGCGGCCACCGCTGGCCTCCCGACTGCCGACAAACCCGAGAGCCAGGAGATCTGCTTCATCCCGGATGGCAACTACCCGCGATTCATCGAGCGCTATCTCGATGAGGACCGCACCTCCCTGCCAATCCTGAATCAGCCGGCCAACAAACAGCAGGCCACCCCGCTCAGCCCGTCGAGCCTCGCTCCGGGTGACATCGTGACAACCTCCGGCGAAGTGGTCGGCCGCCACCAGGGCATTCATCGCTATACCGTCGGTCAGCGAAAGGGACTCGGCATCTCCGCCCCTGACCCACTCTATGTCGTCGCGGTCGATGCCCGCCAGAACCGCGTCGTCGTCGGTTCGAGCGACGATCTGCTCAGGAATGAAATGACCGTCGGTCGGACCAACTGGATCTCGATCCCCGAACTGACGGCTCCGCTCCGCGTCGGCGTCAAGATCCGTTCACGCTCTGACGAGGCGCCTGCAACACTGATTCCAGCCGCGAACGGTCTGGTCACCGTCCGTTTTGACCAGCCCCAACGCGCCGTCACACCGGGCCAGGCGGCCGTCTTCTACGATAACGATCTCGTCGTCGGCGGCGGCTGGATCGTCTGAGCAACCTCAATTTCATACTCAAAGACAAACCTGAAGGATCATCACAATGAACGACGTCAAAGTGAGACTCAATATGGCCGATGGATTCCGCACGGTCATCACTGCCGGAAAGAATACCCTGATCGCCGATGAACCGGAATCACTCGGTGGGCGTGACGAAGGCATGGCTCCTTACGAACTCCTCCTCTCCTCCCTTGGCGCCTGCACCGCCATGACACTCCGCATGTACGCCGACCGCAAACAGCTTCCCATCAGCGAGGTCGAGGTTCACCTTACCTTTGAGAAGATCAAGCCGGAAGATTGTGAAGGCTGCACCCCGGAAGAGATCGCCGGAAAGACCGAGATCCAGCACATCAGCCGCATCATCTATGTTACAGGCGAACTGACGACCGAACAGGAGGAGCGGCTCAGATACGTTGCCACACGCTGCCCCGTTCATCTCACCCTCCATAGTGATCCACACGTCGCGGATGCCCTGATCGTCAGAAGATCCTGATCATCACGGCCGTATGATGCCCGCCTGGTCACATCGTCGCCTGGTCTAAGGATCGAGAATGGATCTATTTCAACTCTAAAATTGCAAGCTATTCAAGCATCCGGAAAATTGGCAGCAACGGTGGCCCGGCGATGGCGGTAACCCGATACGGCGGTTGGGAAGGAATTGAATCGGTCGATGGTCGGACCCTTTTCTTTACCAAATCTAACGATCTCTGGTACGCGATATGCTCTCGATAAACCTCTTCGCAACCACGATCGGCGTCAGTCCCTCCTCATCGACGCCACGATTGAGTTGCTGCATCGTCCGCGCATCGATTCGGCCGGCGAGTCCGCGCAGTGCTTCGATTACCGCCGGCTGTTCACGGTGTAATCGCCGGCTGGCCAGAATGACGGCATCGTATGGCGGCAGGGCGCCTCGTTCATCCGCTAATACCTCCAAATCATACGCGGCAATTCGTCCATCAGTCGAATAGGCGCCAATGAGGTCAACCTGTCCTGTCCGAATCGCTTCATACATCAACGACGGATCCATCGTTTGCATCTTTGCAAAAGAGAGATGGTAGGTTGAGGTGATGGATCTCCATTCAGCGCGTTGAAATAGTTCGTAATCACCACCAACACGAAGTCGGCCGGCGTGGGGTCCAAGGTCACCAATCCTTCGCACCCCAAGTCGCTGCGCATCATTGCGACGCATCGCCAGGGCGTAGCTGTTCTCGAAGCCAAATCGGCCAACGACGATAATTCCGTACTTCTCTTCAAGTTCCCGTGTCAACTGTGCGAGCAGTGCTTCCCGCTCCGGTCGTGGCTCGCCGTGAGCAAGGACTGTTGACCAGAGCGTCCCCGAATAGTCGACATAGGCATCGATCTGACCATTGACAAGCGCATCAAAGACAACCGTCGATCCAAGTG
>JBEIMN010000637.1:0-2231 GCA_040378705.1 Acidobacteriota bacterium | reverse complement strand
GCCTTCATTTCGCGCGTTCAGCCACCGGTAAAGGCTAAAACGTAGAAGGCGAGCACCACATTCTTCTGTCCGCGGAAATCACTAAGCTTGTAAGTCTTGCCATCTGTACCGGCCATCGTGAAGTCCGGGGCCATATCCCCGACTTTAAGCTTCGGCGTCGCGGCCGCCGGAGCCTGCGCCAATGCCGCCCCTCCCAGGACTGCCAGCAACAGTCCCAACTGGAGCGCCGCACCACCTACCCGATAAGCTCGCTTGAGCATGGTCTGTTCCTCCCTTGTGAGATTATTCTGATTTGAAATCAGGCTCTCATAGTCTATCGTCCCCTGACTGATGTCAATTAAACACCTCGTAAAAGAGCCGGCGACCCGCAATCCAGCGCTGCCTGCACAGTTTAGTATGACTTATGGTTGATACTCACGTTCAAGGTTCGCACGAATCTCGGCCAGCGTGAAACTGACCGGCTTGAACCTGCCGCTGGCATAGAGTTCAGCCTGATCGACAAAATGGTTCGACCGTGGATCGGCCGTCTGACCGAAGACGAGAATCGAGCGCGCACGGATCTGCTTCCCGAATTCGACCACCGCGACAAAGCTGTTGCCGGAGATGCCATAACGCCGCACCTGCCCCTTTTCGGGCCGGGCGTTGAAGGTGAAGACCATTCCCGCCGTCCCTGGTCCGCCGGCGACCGGATAGCTCGGATCGTTATCGTTGAACGGCACATCACCACTCGTAAAGACCCGCTGGAGTCGATTGATCTCGCCCCACGGCACGTGCCAGTCGTTGTAGTCACGCTGCAGACTCACGACCACCTCCTCGAGTGCCCGTATCTGCCGGAACCTATCGCCCTCAGTCTTCCCGCTTTCCTCGCCGCGCGGTGCAAGGCCCGTGTCGCTCCCCTGCCCGTTCCGCATCTTCTCAAACCAGAGCAGAAAGACGGTCGCCGGAACAGAATCGACCCGCGCGACGCGATCCCACGCCTTCAATTCGAGCAGCGCCGGCTTGATCTGCTCTGCCCGCGCTTCATCTTCACGTTTGAGTAGCTCCCACTCCGCCGTCAGCCCCTCGATGCCCTTCCCTGCCTCCTCAACCGTCGTATCGGTCGCCGCCACTGTCCACTCGTCAAAAGTGAAGCGGCGCCGCCCCTCGAGGATTCGGCGCGAACTGCGCGCCCGGGCGGTGTCTTCCTCCGGCGCCATATACGCCGGATATTTTCCGCGATCAGGATTTCCTCTCCCGGTCATCAGGAATGGCGTCGAGTTGCAGTTCTGCAGGTATCCCGATGGTGGATTGAGTCGGTTCGGCAATTCGTCGAGTTTGTGATATCCCTGCCACTCGGTCGCGACCAGCCGCCCATCGACCGGCACAGTCCAGTCATAACCGCTCGCTCGCTTCGGCATGGCATTGCCGTGGACGTAGAAGATCTTTCCGGTCTGATCAGCATAGATTGTGTTCGACCCGCTCAGGGCAACCCGGGCGAGTGCCGCCCTGAACTCGGCAAAGTTTCGCGCACGGTTCATGGCGAAGCGCTGCGCCAGCTCACCGCCATCTTCCATTCGCGCAATCCGCGCCGCGACCGGCCGACCATCGAGCGCGCCAACGATCGGTCCGTGATGGGTCTTCCGGAACCGAAACCGGCGCGTCTCGACCCCGCTCGCCGTCTTCACTCGAATCACATCTTCCCACTCGACCGCCATCCGGTAACCGGTTCCATAACGATAAGCCAGCGGCTCCTCCGGACGATCAAAGGTTTCAACATAACCGTCGACGGTGTCGGCGTAGTTGTTCGTATGGCTCCAGCCAAGCACTGGTGTGAAGCCGGAGCGGATGTAGGGGGTACCAAGAATCGCGAAACCATAAACATTGAGCCCCTCGTCGCTCTTCAGGTGAGCCTCGTATCGCTGCCCGCCACCGAAGAACCCGACGTGGGGATTGATCAGGAGCATCGCCCTGCCCGATGAGCTCTTTGCAGGACCGATCGCCCACATGTTCGAGCCCTCGTCGAGATCGAAGGGCTGCTCTTCCGGAAGTTTCATTGCCCGCGCCGTCGCGCCGACAGGCTCACCAACACGGAGCGCCGGAGCCGGAATCCCAACCCGATTGAGACCGCCAAGTCTTCCCATCCGGCTCGTGGCGAGGATAAACCATGGCTCTACCCGGCCAGGAAGCCTCTGCTTACCGGCCAATTTCCCAGTAATGTAATGATTAATCCCCGCCGCATAGGCGTCACAGAG
>JBEIMN010000636.1:0-2242 GCA_040378705.1 Acidobacteriota bacterium | reverse complement strand
CTGCGGCCTTTTCTTTTATCCTGAATTTATCCTGGCTTTTTACCGGCTTTTTGATACTTCCGATATTAATACTTTCGGAAGTTAGAGAGCGGGGGACGGGACTCGAACCCGCGACGTCCAGCTTGGGAAGCTGGCATTCTACCACTGAATTACCCCCGCTGATTGTTCATACCAACGAAGAGATATTTACCACAAACACCTTGAACGATGCAACAGCAGGTTGCATCGTTCGGCGTGATTCGGCAGAATACGACACGTTATGACTGACCCTCGCAACGAGAACGATTCCGCATCAGCATCCGAGCCGCTTTCCAGGCTCGACGACTTTGCAGAGCTCTCTCAGTACAACTGGAAGCAGCGAATTGTAATCCGGCTTGCCGGACTACTACTCTACTGGCTGATCCTGCTTATCGGGAAGACGGTTCGGTTCACGGTCGTCGGGGCAGAGAACGACGATCCAGGCCAGCCCCAGGTCGTCTGTTTCTGGCATAACCGGATCCCGATTGGCACCTACTTCTTTCGCCGTCGCGGCATCGTCGTCATGTCTTCGCGCAGCTTCGATTCGGAGTATATCGCCCGCTTCATCCAGCGTTTCGGCTATGGCGCAGCGCGCGGCAGCTCGACCCGTGGCGCACGCGCCGCGCTGATCCAGATGATCCGTGCCGTCCGAGCCGGCCGCAGCGCAGGCTTCAGCGTCGATGGGCCTCGCGGCCCCGTCTATGTCGCAAAGCCCGGCGCGTTGTTGCTCGCCGCCAAAACCGGAGCGCCAATACTTCCTTTCTCGGTCACCCTTGAACACTGCTGGAGGCTGCGGAGCTGGGATCGGATCGAGATCCCCAGGCCATTCACACGCGCAATTGCCGTCATCGGCGAGCCCTTCCAGGTCGCGTCCGGTACGGAACCGGCCGAGCTCGATCGCTTTCAGCGCGCCCTCGAAGAGGTCCGTGTTCGCGGCGATGCCCTCATGGCGAAATCCTGACCCGCAAGAATCAGAACTTCTTCCAGCCCGTCGCCAGCTTGATGTCACCCATCGAGTAGCTGATATAGCTGATCGCGAGCAGCTTCTCGTCTGGTGTGACGCTCAATCCGGGGACCGTCCGGGCAGGGAATCCGCCGACCTCCATGACCTTCTCGATGCGCTGTGTCTGGAGATCGAACCGATAGACAAGGGGGCGAGTGTCGCTCGTTCGCGGGACAAAGTATATTCCTCGCCCGACGACGCACCAGTAACGTCTGACCGGGAAATTCTCCAACTCGACGATCGGTCTCTCGACCCCGTTTTTCTGATCGCGGCGCCACAGATAATCCTTTCGTGTGAAGAAGAGCGTCTCCCCATCGGCCGATTCGATCACTTCATTTCCACCGACGGTGGTCACCTGAGACTGCCTGCCAGACGCGAGCTCCTGTCGCCAGATCTGTGGCTCACCGTTCCGACTCGACTGGAAATAGATCTGCCGCCCATCGTGCGACCAGGCTGGCATAAAGTTCGAGTGGTCGTCTATTCCCAGACCTTGCGGCTTTGCGCCGTTCGATATTCCGGGAAGATGGAGGGTGAAGACATTGATCAGATTTTCGTCACGCTGGCCAGCCCGGCCGTCAAATGCGATCGTCTCTCCGTCCGGGGACCAGCGTGGACTGCCTGTCCCGCCCGGTCCCTGAAACGTCTTGAGCATCGCCAGCCCGGTGCAGTCCGAGCGCGCGATCCAGAGTTCATCCTTGCCAGTTCGGCCGGAGCAGAAGACCAGTCGTTTCCCGTCAGGAGAGAAGCGCGGGCTGTCCTCAGTCGATGAAGAGTTGATCAGGCAGGGATAGCCATCAGCCGTCCCATCAAGACGTCTGATCTCGATCGTCGTATCCTCGAGCTGCTCAGTGAATGCCAGCACTTCACCATTCCGTGTCAGGTCGAAATTCTCGACCTTCGCCTCGATCGTGGTCACGATCCGCGGCTTACCTGCTGGTTTGCCATTACTGACTGGGATCTGCCAGAGGCGGCGCTGCTCGTCGCGATCGGAGGCGATGATTAGCGATCGTCCATCGGGCATCCAGCGCAGATCGGTAATCCGTCGCCGGTCGAAGGTCAGTTGTCTCGTCGCATCAGGTGAACCCTCTTTCTCCAGATCCAAGACGTAGAGGTCAGAGAGAGAGGTCTCCTGGTCACGATTTCGCAGAAAGGCGATCCAGCGTCCATCAGGCGAGAACCGCGGGTTGAAGTCCTGGATCACTTCGCCGGCGAGCCGTGAGG
>JBEIMN010000635.1:0-2243 GCA_040378705.1 Acidobacteriota bacterium | reverse complement strand
AAGTCCTGGATCACTTCGCCGGCGAGCCGTGAGGTAATTACTCTCTTTTCACTTCCATCGACCGAGATCAGGCAGAGCCCGCGACTACTATCGGTTTTGGCGTCCATTTCGGACACCTCTCCGGTGATAAAATACTTTCCATCCGGTGACCAGTCGAGTCCCTCGCCGGCGGCGGCGATCTCCTTCTCATCCGCAGTGCCATCGCTTCCCGCCGGATAAGTCAGGACGACCAGCGTCGTCATTGCCCAATTGGCCTGATTTTGTCGCAGAAACGCGATCTGTCGCCCATCGGGAGACCACACAGGCTGCGTATCCATCTCCGGGTGCGTGGTCAGCCGGATCGGTTCCTCGCCGTCACGCCTCTTCAGGTAGAGGTCGCGGTTGCTGCCCCCATCACCCTCGGAGCTGAAGACGAGCATGCTTCCGTCGGGAGAGAAGGCCGGCTCACCCTCGAGACCGGACAGGCTGGTGAATGAACTGATCTTCGCGACCGTCGGCCGGTTCGCGTTCCAGCTGATATAGCCGATGAGCAGGCCGATTCCGAGACAGAAGACGGCGATCACGCCAACGAGCAGGCGGGTTCGAACCAGCACGCGGCCTGGCAGGTGTGGTGATTCATCACCATCATTTTCACTCGGATTCGATGAGGCAGATCCGGTCTCAGCGGGCGGCGGTGCAACGATCTTGTCCGTGCGTAACAGATAGCCGATGCCGGGGGCAGTTATAATGTAGATTGGTCTCTTTGGATCATCCTCGAGATCGCGGCGCAGATTGAAGATCTGCAGGGTCAGGTTGTTCTCGTCGATATGCTGGTTCGGCCAGACACGTTCGATTATCTCTTCTTTGCGGACGATCGTGCCGGCGTGCTCGGCCAGCAATTGCAGAACCTCGAGCCGCTTGCGGGCCAGTATGACAGGCTCATTCCCGCGATAGAGGGTTGTGCGGTCAAGGTCGAACCAAAATGGCCCGAACCGTTCGATTCGGGAAGTGCTTCCAGACGCTGAAGACATATTGCTCACGATTAGCGACAGTTACTGACCGACCTCTGATGATTCGATGATTCCGGCCACAGCAAAAACAAATAAAAACCTGATCAAAATAGGATCGGCCGCGCTTTCAGTATGTAAAGAACGGAATTCAACCGATATATTACACGCGATAAGTTGGCGGTATTATTGGTGACTTTGAGAAAAATTGATACCCAAAATCCGACGTGACCATTTTTCCGGGTAAAAATAGAGGATTGCTCACTGCCTCACTTATGGATTGTGTAAACCGGTGCCGGGAGGGTGGTCGAATGGTCTGTGGTTGCGCAACTGTTGACAGCTTCATCCCTCGCACCTAGAATCGGGAGTCTATAAGGCAGTTTAACTGGCATATCCAAATTTGTGGGGCCAAGTTTTTTGGGCCAATATCCGTGGGAGATAAGATATCGCGTGAGCAGTCAAGTACCGGTACCGGCAACGAAGGGGCGAACAGCACTGGCCTGTATTGCCGCATTCATCATTCCTGGCCTTGGCCATGTCGTGCTTGGCCGCTGGGTTCGCGGCTTGCTGCTTGGCGTGGTCATCCTGCTGATGTTCGGTCTCGGGCTTCAGATGGAGGGGCATCTCTTCAAACCGGAGGGTCGCGAGTGGCTGACGTGGTTCTTCAGCTTTCTCGACGCCGGGATTGGCGTCCCCTATTTCGTCTGCCTGCTCGCAGACTGGGGATTCCTGGTGCAGCCTGATCAGGCAGCGCGCGTGACTTTCGAGTATGGCAACAACTTCCTCTGCGTTGCCGGGGCGTTGAATATGCTTGCGGCGATGGATGCCTTTGATATCGGAATCGGGAGGAAATCATGACCCACTTTCTCGCGCTTGTCATCTTTGGATTTCTGGTCTCGATCGCCTTTGCGATTCTTTCGTCCGAGCATGAGACGACCTCCGAGCGGGTGCGGTATGGTCTGAAGGTCTTTGGCTACTTCGTTGGTCTCGGATATCTGATTGCCTGGGTCCTCTTCCCGCTTCCGTTGTAGGCATTGCAGGCCTGACGTTCGTTGGGGGCGTCGGGGTGGGTGGCCAGTGGTCGCGAGCCTTGTCCCGGCCCCGGCCTTGTGAGTCTCGCGCTTTCGGCCCGTTCAATTTGCGACCCAGCGCAAATTGGGAATAGCACACCGAAAGTGCCAGGGCGAACGCATTTTGG
This sequence comes from Acidobacteriota bacterium, assembly GCA_040378705.1. Classification (GTDB taxonomy): domain Bacteria; phylum Acidobacteriota; class Blastocatellia; order RBC074; family RBC074; genus CAIOZW01. Next base: position 59 of record JBEIMN010000635.1, on the reverse strand, counting down.
AAGTCGGGACTCCTGGGTGCGCGGGCCTGCGGCCCGCATGGTTTCAAGTTTCACCGCTT
>JBEIMN010000634.1:0-2249 GCA_040378705.1 Acidobacteriota bacterium | reverse complement strand
TTCACGTCAGAGTATTTTGCCCCGGCCTTGGCGTCGAGGAGGATCCGGCAACCGGATCGGCCGCCGCAACCCTCGGAGCCTATCTCGCCCAGCGCGATTCACGAACCACTGGCACGATCAACTTTGTGATCGAACAGGGGATTGAAATCCTCAGACCGAGCCGTATCGATGTCGCCGTCGATAAATTGGACGGTGAGATCGGCGCCGTCAGGGTCGGTGGATCCGCCGTCTCCGTTATGCAGGGTGAGATCGAGGTCGGGTCTGCAAGTCAGGCCAGACAGGGTTCAGGATGAGCGGTCAAATTTTTCAGAACCGTTGAAGCTATTGCAAATCTGTTCCGAAAATGTAAAGATGAGTCCGTTGTAGTCAAAATGTCATAAATGGCGTCGCGATAACCGGTGGTCGCAGATGCCCAGCGTCCCACAAAGATCCGCCGGCCAACAAGTGCTTTGCTGAGGTGATAACTGGTTCTCTGGCCAATTCTGGTCTTGGGTTTAACGAGTAGTTGGCGCCGGATTTCCGGTTCTGACTGTGAAACCAAGTGATTAATTATATGGTCGGGGTCGGTTGTAGTCACCTGCAGTGGTTTTGTGCGCATAGCTCGTAATCGTCGTTTCGGCGCCTGCGAGCTTTATGCACTTCCTGCCTCTTGCGTGTTGTCAGCCGTCCACCCATAAAATTACTTATTTTCTCCAATTACTCAGGAAATTCCAGACACTCCAGACGGACAGAGTCTTTCGAGTCGGTCTTAACAGTGAAATCGATTGATCCATGAAGATCAGTTGAAAAGAGTGAACTAAGGAGAAACAACGATGAGGTACCTGGCAAAGCAGCTTTGGCTCTCATTGCTGGTTGGGGGGATCATGACAATGATGCTCTCCACGGCATGGGGTCAGACCTACACGGCGACGGTTACCGGCACGATTACAGATCCACAGGGATCGACGATTGCCGGAGCGAAGGTCGTCGCCATCAATCAGGGAACGAAGCTCGAATACGCCGTGCAGACCAATGCCGCCGGTGTTTATACGATTCCGTTCCTGCCGATCGGGAGCTATGTGATCACGATCGAGGCGACCGGATTCAAGAAATCGGTCTCATCAGCCTTCAAGCTCGAGGTCAACCAGGCCGCAAGGATCAACCTTGCGCTCCAGGTTGGTGCGGTCTCAGAGCAGGTGACGGTGACGGATGTCGCTCCGATTCTCCAGACGGAGAACGTGACGGTCGGTCAGGTCATCACCGGTGAGAAGACGACCAATCTTCCGCTCAATGGTCGAAATTTCCAGGCGTTGACGCTGCTGATTCCGGGAGTCGTCTCCCCGAATCCGGGCGCCTTCAACAACGCGAGCCTCCAGAATGGTCAGGGTCGTCCGTACGTCAACGGAAACCGCGAACAGGGCAACGCCTTCCTGCTCGACGGAATCAGCGTCGATGAGACGATCGACAACCGTATCGGCTACAAGCCAAACGTCGATGCGATCGCAGAGTTCCGGGTCGAGACCAGCAACTCTTCGGCCGAGTTCGGAAACGTAACCGGCGCGACGGTCAACGCGACTCTCAAATCGGGAACGAACGAATTTCACGGCAACGTCTTCGAGTTCCTCCGCAACGACGCGCTCGATGCCAACTCCTGGGCCAACAACCGAAACCGTGCAACCAAGCAGAAGCTTCGTCAGAGCGTCTTTGGCGGCACCCTTGGTGGTCCGATCATCAAGGAGAAGCTCTTCTTCTTCACCGACTACCAGGGAACGATCCGTCGGACGGGTGGTGGCGCGACGGCCTTTGTTGCTCCGGCAGCCTGGCGAACGGGCGATCTCTCGAGCCTCCTCGCGCGCAACATCTTCATCCGCGATCCGCTGAAGACCGGCGCCTGCAGTGCGACCGATCAGACTGCCTGCTTCCCGGGCAACATCATTCCGACGGCGCGGATCATCAATCCGGCGGCGCGGGCACTCTTCGCCGACACGAGCCTCTATCCGCTGCCGGATCGGATCGATCCGCAGACACAGGTCGGCATCTACAATACACGGACGCTCGACAAGCTTGACGGCCACCAGTTCGACGTCAAGATCGATGCGCGCCTGACCGACAAGGACAACTTCTCGGGTCGTTACTCCTTCACCAACTTCAATGAGCAGGGCGACCGTGGTGTCCTGAAGACCAACCCGACCAGCAAGAGCTTCAATCGTCCGCAGAACATCGTTCTCAACTGGACGCGAACCATCTCGCCAACGATCATCAACGAAGCG
>JBEIMN010000633.1:0-2249 GCA_040378705.1 Acidobacteriota bacterium | reverse complement strand
GGCTCCGCGCTGGGTGACGCCGGCGATGATGCCGCGCCGCTACGATACACGGTTTTACGCCGTCTGGCTGCCCGAGGGGCAGGAGACAGAGGTCATCCCGGGTGAGATCGAGTCCGGGGAATGGCTGAGAGCCGAAGAGGCACTGCGAAAATGGGTTGATGGTGAAGCGCTTCTCGTTACTCCAATCGTCTGCACGCTCCAGGCGCTCGCCGAGGGGGTCCACGGCTTCACGGAGAGAATGCACCTCGTCACACAGGGTGAGCGAGATGATCTCGAGTCACGGGTTGAGATGCGTTATGGAATCTATTTCTGCCCGTTGCGCACCCCGACCATCCCACCGGCGACCCATACCAACTGCATGATCGTTGGTGGGGATGAGCTGGTGATAATCGATCCCGGATCACCCTATGCTGACCAGCGGGAGCGGCTCGACCGAATCGTCGATCGTTTTCTGCGTGAAGGTCGCCGGTTTCGCGAGATTCTGATTACTCATCTCCATCCGGATCACATCGGGGGCGTCGCACATCTTTCGCAGCGCTACAATTTGCCCGTCGCCGCCCATCGATTGACGGCGGAGGCGCTCTCAGGCGAGGTTAAGGTCGACCGCCTGATCGAGGATGGTGACGTGATCGAGTTGGGTGAGGAGCGCACCGGGCTATTCTGGCGTCTCAGAGCAATCTGGACTCCCGGCCATGCCCGAGGCCATCTCAGCTTTTATGAAGAGCGGACCGGATCACTCTTCACGGGTGATTGTGTCGTCGGATACGGTACGGTGATCATCGCGCCCCCCGAGGGGAATATGATCGATTACCTTGCTTCGCTTCGCCGCTATCTTGAACTCCCGCGGCTGACGGCACTGCTTCCCGGCCATGGCCCGGTGAGTGCCACACCACACGAGCTGATCAATCAGTATCTTGATCATCGGGCGCGGCGCGAAGCTCAGATCCTTGAGGCGCTTGCTGACGGAGCCGTTACTCCGGCCGACGTTGTCGCCAGAGTCTACCGTGACACAGATCCGGCGCTCCATCAGCTCGCAGAATTGTCTGTTCTGGCTCACCTCGAAAAGCTCGAGGTTGAGAGGCTGGTAGAACGCCAGCGTTATGGTTATCATATTGTCCGTTCCGGGCAATAACTTAAAAATCGGCCGGACCGGTGTCTGGCGATAAGTTTCAAATTCAGGAGGTGAATTACATGGGTCGTGGAGATAAACGCACGAAGCGTGGGAAGATCAGTCGTGGTACCAGCGGAAAGACGCGCTTGAATCCGAAGCAGCTCAAACGTGCCAGAGTCGCGAAGCGCATCGCTGCCGCAAAGGCGAGCTGATCGGTCGCTTCCTGACAGATTGGCAGGTCAACAAAAAGAGGGCAGGGTGCAATTGCGCACCTTACCCTCTTTTTGATTTTGGCGTCTACACGCTATTAATTGAAGTCGGATGGCCGTTTGTTGTCCCGTCGGTCATCGCGTGGGGGCGGGCGAGGATCGGGCTTGGCCGGCTCCTTGTCCCGCTCGCGCGTCTTCTCCGGGGGCTTCCCCCCCTGCCAGTCAAAATTCCAGCCAGACTGCAAGTTGGCCATCATTGCCGGCAAGCCTGCGTCGGTGGCTGCTGACAGGTTGAGCGCCAAGACCAGCATCACCGAAAACTCACGAATCAACTTCATTTTGTACACCTGGTTACCCCTCTTCGCCCAAGTTCGACTTAAAGCCAGCGCCAAAACGAATCATATCAAATTACAACCAGCACCGGGCAATTTTCTCATTCCAGGATCAGGTAATGCAATAGTCGTGCCAGCTTGCCTGGCTTGCCTCCCGCAATGGCCTCAGGCTCAGGACTGCCGTCAATATTGCTTCCGCATTTGCGTTCCGCAATGGTCGAGCCGGGCGACCAGGCTCAACCATTGCCCATTTGAGCAACAGCCTCGACCATTTGGGATGTTGGCAGCTCAGGCCAGCCCGGCCATTTAAGTTAAATGGGTTAAATGGGTTAAATGGCCGGCGACTCCTCCTCGGTGCCAAAAGGCCAGCGTCCGGTCGTCCGCGACCAGGCGAGATACCCGATCACCCCTGCAAAAAGCGCGAGCATGCTGAACAGGATGATCTCCCGGCCGGAAGTTGCAAAGACGAAGATCCAGCCAAAAAAGGCGATGAGGCTTGGAATCGGATAGAGCCACATCTTGTACGGCCGCGCCATCTGCGGTGCATTGCGCCGCAGCAGGGTTACCGCGAAGATCTGCCCGATGAACTGGATGATG
>JBEIMN010000632.1:0-2250 GCA_040378705.1 Acidobacteriota bacterium | reverse complement strand
GGGAAAAAGTGCTCATGCCGATGCTCAATTTTGTCGTCTTCTCGATATTTCCGGGACCGCTCTCACTCTATTTCTCATATTCATCACTGGCGCTGGCGCATGGGGCCTGCATGCTGATCGAGCGACAAAGTTATCTCGAGATCGGCGGTCATCGGGCAGTGCGCGATCAGATTTTTGAAGACACGCGACTGGCGCAGCTTTGGCGGATGCGAGGCCGGCGTGGCCTCTGTCTCGATGGGCAGCAAATAGTGCGTGTCAGGATGTACTCGAAGCTCGATGAGATCTGGAGAGGCTTCGAGAAGAACTTCTACCCGGCCTTCCAGTCTGATCTCAGTTTCTGGGCCTTCATCATTTTTCACCTCGTGGCAGTGCTGCTGCCATTTGCCTGGGTATTGTTCGACCGGGATCGGCGACTCCTCGTCGCAATCTCCTCGATATTGACAGTCCGTCTGCTGCTTGCGCAGCGTTTCGGCCAGCCTCGATGGTCATTCATCCTCCACCCATTTGCGGAGATGATGCTGATCGCGCTTGGCGTCACCTCCTGGTGGCGTTGCAAGAGTGGCCGCGGCGTCTCGTGGAAGGGGCGTATCTACCACGGAAACCCCGATAAGCCGGCCAGTTAATGTGCTTAATTCGGCCGAAGGTGCTTAATTCGGTTTAAAGAGAGTCTATGACGAAAAAGAAGATTGTCGTAATTGGCAGTGGTCTCGGCGGGCTTGCGGCAGCGGTGCGGCTTGCCGCGCAGGGGCACGAGGTCACATTGTGTGAACAGGGGCAGAGCTTTGGCGGCAAGATGAATCGCTGGTCGGAGCAGGGCTTCCGTTTCGATACCGGCCCCTCACTCATCACCATGCCGTGGATCTTTCGGGAGATCTTCGAGGCGGCAGGCAGTCGCATCGAGGATCACCTGCAGATGGTTCCAGTCAGTCCGATCTGTGAGTACCTCTATCCGGACGGGACGAGGTTCAACTATTCGGCCTCGATGCCCGAATGGCTCGGGACGGTGAGCAATCTCGATCGCCGTGATGTCGAGGGGTTCCTTAAATTTATGCGTCTTGGGGCGCAGTTATACGAGCTCTCCCGTGACACATTCCTTCGTTACCGCCCGGAGGACTGGTTTCAGCACACAGACATCGGCAGCCTGAAGCACCTGCCGACGCGCTATGGCTGGGGGAACTACCACCGAACGGTCGCCGCCCATTTCCGGAGCCCACACCTCCAGCAGCTCTTTGATCGATACCCGACTTATGTCGGTTCCTCACCCTACCAGTCACCGGCAACCTTCGCGTTGATTCCATACGTCGAGTTCGCCTTTGGTGACTGGTATATCCTCGGCGGACTCTACCAGATGGTCGAGAGTCTGCTCGAGCTTGCCCGCCATCACCGGGTCGAACTGCTGTTAAATTCGCGAGTGGTGCAGATTGAGCATACGGCTGGCCGCGTCTCCGCGGTCAGGCTCGCTGATGGAACGAGGTTGGCGGCCGATGTTGTCGTCATGAATGGCGACGCCTCACATACACCACGAATGCTCGGTGACGATCGGGCGCCACTCGAGCTGCGTCCGCGTGACCGGTCGATGTCGGGGCTGGTATTTCTGCTCGGGGTAAAGCGGACACTTCCACAGGTCAATCATCACGCGGTCTTCTTCTCCACAGACTATCGACGCGAGTTCAGCCAGCTCTTTGACCAGCGTCAGTTCCCGGATGAGCCGACCGTCTATGTCAATACCCCAAGCCGCAGCGACCGATCACTTGTCCCCGGTGAGGGGGAGACTCTGTTCATTATGGCCAACGCGCCAGCCAATGACAGTGATCCGTGGGATGATGACCAGGTTGCAGAGGCGCGACGGCGCGTCTTCGCGGTGCTGCGCCGCGGTGGATTCCCGGATCTCGAAAATGATATCGTCGTCAGCAAGGTCTTTACACCGCGCGAGATTGGCAGTCGCTACCTTATGCCTGGTGGTGCCATCTATGGCACACACTCGCATAACTGGAAATTTGCCTTCCTTCGTCCACCAAACAAGGATCGTAAATTCAAGGGGCTCTACTATGTCGGTGGAAGCACACACCCGGGTGGCGGTACTCCGATCGTCCTCACCTCGGCAAGAATCGTTTCGGAGTTGATCGAAAGATATGAATAACCGGTTACCGTCAGAATCCTCAACCATTAACAATTTGGTCACTAACTGGGGATTGCGAGTTCTGATGATCGCCTATGGCGTTATGTGGGCGGGTGGAGTCGGCCACTACG
>JBEIMN010000631.1:0-2255 GCA_040378705.1 Acidobacteriota bacterium | reverse complement strand
GGGAGTATCTTCTTTATTAGGTCTATTAGGTCTATTAGGTCTATTTAGGTCTGGCGAAGAGGCGGTCGGGTCAGTAATGTCAGGTTGAGCAAGGGAGGGGCGATGAGCAGCTGGAAAAAGAGCGCGCGTTGTCCGGATGGGCAGTCTCACGGTTCCCACGGGCCTCACGGTTCCCACGGGAATCAGGAGAGTGATGGAGGGCATTCGTCCCATCATCACGGGAATCACCATCACCATTTTGATCTGGCGCGTGGTTCGGCGCAGCAGACACTGCTGATTGTGCTGGTTCTGACAACGCTATATTTGATTGCGGAGGCGGTTGGCGGATACCTGGCGAACAGTCTGGCGTTGTTGTCGGATGCCGGGCACATGTTTTCGGACGTCGCGGCGCTCGGGTTGTCGCTGATGGCGATGAGGTTTGCGACGCGACCGGCGACGGGGCGAAAGACCTATGGCCTCTACCGGCTGGAGATTCTCGCGGCGCTGATCAATGGAGTAACGCTGATCGCGCTTTCGATCTTTATCGTTGTCGAGGCGTTTCAAAGGTTCCTGGTTGAGGAGGCGGTGAAGGGGCAGGTTCTGATGGTCGTGTCGCTCGGAGGATTGCTGGTCAATCTGGTGGCGGCGTGGTTATTGTCGCGTGGGGGCGACGGGAATCTGAACGTGCGCGGGGCGTTTCTGCACGTGCTGGGAGATCTGCTGGGTTCGGTCGCGGCGGTTGGGGCGGGGGCACTGATTCTCTGGAAGGGATGGTACTGGGCAGATCCGTTATTCAGCCTTCTGATCAGTGGATTGATTGTAATTAATTCGTGGCGGCTGGTGGCGGAGGCGGTCAATATCCTGCTCGAAGGAGTGCCGTCCCACATTGATGCGGCGAAGGTGGAGCGTGCACTGCGTGAAGTTGAGGGGGTACGGGGGATTCATGATCTGCACATCTGGACGATCACCTCTGGCCGGCATGCGGTAACGGCGCACGTTGTTGTCCGGGAGGCGCGGGAGAGTCTGAGGATTCTGCGTGAAGTGCAGTCGATGCTGGCGACACGTTTCGACCTGACACATTCGACGATTCAGATTGAGGATCCAACGTTTTCGACGGTGGTCGATTTCGAGCGGAAGGGTATGGCCGGATTTCGGCGTGAGGAGGAGCGGTGAAGATATTCGCACTGGTATTGCTGTTGTTGGGTGGGATGAGGGGGACGATTCCTGATGCTGGCCCGAATGCTGCGAGTACCTGGCAGTCGGCGGCGCAGGCTGATCTGGTTCTGCTGAACGGGAAGATCTGGACCGGGGCGGCAAAGGTGGGAGGCGCGGCAGAGGTCGAGGCGGTTGCCTGCCTTGGCGGGCGATTGGTGGCGGTTGGCGGCAATGCGGAGGTCCGGCGCTGGATTGGAGAGCGGACGCGGGTTATCGATCTGGCGGGACGGCGTGTCGTTCCGGGATTCAACGACGCGCACGTCCATTTTGCCGATGGCGGGCAGGGGTTGGCGAGTGTTCAGCTGCGCGATGCGTCGAGCGAGGTGGAGTTTCGAGACCGGATCGGAAGGTTTGTCGCTGGTCTCAAGCCTGGGCGCTGGGTGTTGAATGGTAATTGGGATCACGAAAACTGGACACCGGCGCGGCTTCCGACGCGATGGTTGATCGATGGGGTGACCGGAAAAAGTCCGGTCTTTGTCAACCGGCTGGACGGCCATATGGCGCTGGCAAATTCGGCCGCGCTGAAGCTGGCGGGAATCGACCGGCAAACTGTCGATCCGCCGGGTGGGGCGATCGTTCGCGACGAGCGTGGCGAGCCGACCGGAATACTCAAGGATGCGGCAATGAGTCTGGTCTATCGTGTCATCCCCGATCCGACCGACGAGGAGTTGATCGAGTCGATCAGAGCGGCTCTTCGCTATGCCGCCAGCCACGGAGTGACGAGTGTCCAGGATATGTCAGCGTCTCCGGCCGTCCTTGCCGCCTATCAGCGGCTGCTGAGGAGTGATGAGCTGACGGTCAGAATCTATGCCCATCAGCCATTGCCCGGCTGGGAGCGACTGGCAGCCGTCGGAATCAGGGCCGCAATGGGTGGTGATCGGCTCCGCATTGGCGGATTGAAGGGATTTGCAGACGGGGCGCTTGGCTCGACGACCGCGCTCTTCTTTGATCCATACCTCGATGATCCGTCGACTCGTGGACTGCCGAGCGATGAGTTGATCTCCGAAGAGCTGATGCTGAAAAACATTCTCGGGGCGGATCGGGCCGGGTTGCAGGTTTAG
>JBEIMN010000630.1:0-2269 GCA_040378705.1 Acidobacteriota bacterium | reverse complement strand
ACCAAACTGAACCTGATTGGCGTGTTCGCAGGGCTGATTGCCACCGATATAAAAAATCACAATCATCGTCCGATTAAAAAAAGGGCCGGAGCCATAGGCCCCGGCCAAAATGTCCGCTTTGGACACACACACTCGTAGAAATTTAAAAAATCGTTAAAAGTGGAATTGGGCAACTTTGACTGCGCCTCGGTGAAACAGACCGGGTGGACCGTCGAGTGTTTCAACGCTATGCGCCGTGCCGCAAAACTGCAATTCCAGTTTCAAACTTTCAACGCTTCTGACCTCAGAATCAGCGATCTGGCCTGATTACCCGATCTTAGGCGACTGGGTCAATTAAAACCATATCAACTGTAAGAATCCTAAATCCCCCTGGCTTCCCCGGCATCATCCAGCCCCTGATCCAGCCCCTGATCCAGCCACTGACATAGCCCCTGATCTGAACAATGGGCAGAAGCCACTTTCGAGGATCAAGCCTTGGGAGCGGCCGTGAGCCACAGGACATAGGCAGCAGAGAGACGTCAGATTTTCGGCAACACCTGCAATGCCTGAAGATTTATCCCCTTGGACGAGTTGGATATTACCACCATAAGTTGTGAAAAATCATTATCTTTCACTATGAAATATTATGAAATTTTGACCAACCCAGCTAAATCGCGATAAAAATCAGATAAAACTTCCACCTTAAACGCCCCTAATCTTCACAATGACTGCAAATTTAGATAATCAATACAAAATCAAGCTAAAAACGTCAGAAAGATCACCATTAACCTGGTAATCAGACACAACATTCGAATTATTGCCTTTATTTATTATTAATTTGGTTAAAATCGGCACCATGAAAATATCGATAATAGTCCCAACTTTTAATGAGGAAAAAGCCATCCCGGCATTGGCTGAATCGATTAAAAGAATTGAAGCGGAGAATTTCGATTACGAAATAATCCTCGCCGACGGGTCGAGCGAAGACCGTACAATCGGACTAGTAATGGATCTTGGGTGGCAAGTAGTTCATGCACGCCGAGGCCGTGGAACCCAGATGAATCAGGGAGCGCAGGCATCGACGGGGCAGGCGCTGCTCTTCCTGCACGCGGACACTCACCTCCCCCCTGGCGCCATTCGCCAGATCGAGAACGCGCTGGCAAATTCAGCGGTCATTGGGGGAAATTTCAGCCTTCTCTTCAGTGGTTCGAGCCGCGAGGCACGATGGCTGACACGAATCTATCCCTATCTAAGGCTCGGTGGAATGTGTTACGGAGATTCAGGATTTTTCATCCGACGTGAGGTCTTCGACGCCGTCGGTGGATTTCGTGACTACCCAATCTTTGAGGACTGCGACCTCTATCGTCGAATGAGGAGTCATGGTCGGTTTGTTCGACTGGAAGAGAGCGCGACGACATCTTCACGGCGCTTCGAGGGACGGTTCTTCAGAACGCTCGCCCTCTGGATCTTTCTGCAAGTCCTCTATTGGTTGGGGGTCTCGCCGCGGCGACTTGGCGACCTCTACCGCGCACGCCGCTGATCAGAGTTTACGAAGTCTGACGAGCTGAACCGAATGATCGGCCCCCTTTTCGAGTATCAGACGTGCCCGGCCGCGTGTCGGCAGAATATTATCTCGAAGGTTGACACCGTTGATCTCCTCCCAGACATCGAGGGCAAAGCGACGGGCCTCTGGATCCTGAAGCAGGGAGAACCGATGAAAATATGAGGCGGGATCGCGAAAAGCTGTTCGCCGAAGGGTCATGAATCTCTCGACGTACCATTCACGGATATGGTCTTCTTCGGCATCGACATAGATCGAGAAGTCGAATGAATCCGAGACAAATACAGACGATTGCTGGCCAGCGCCGGTATCAGGCATCTGAAGCACATTGAGTCCTTCGACGATCATAATGTCTGGTTGCTCAACGATATCTGCCTGATCAGGAATGATGTCATACGAGAGGTGCGAGTAGATCGGTGCTTGAACTTGTGGTTCACCGGCTTTTACAGCGGAGACAAAGTTGACGAGACGGCGGCGGTCATAACTTTCCGGGAAGCCTTTGCGGTTCATGAGACCACGGGCTTCGAGGATCTCATTTGGATAGAGGAATCCGTCGGTAGTGATCAGGTCGACCTTCGGGTGATTGGGCCACCGCGCGAGAAGCGCCTGAAGAATGCGGGAAGTGGTGCTTTTGCCGACAGCGACGCTTCCGGCGATACCGATCACGAACGGCACCTTGGCGGTCTGATCACCAAGAAAGGTTCGTGTCGCGGCGTGGAGACTCTGTGT
>JBEIMN010000629.1:0-2285 GCA_040378705.1 Acidobacteriota bacterium | reverse complement strand
CGCGCCCGAACACAAATTTCCGGCGGCAGTCGAGGATGCAGTCACCGCCTACTGCTGGCTGCTCGATCGCGGCGAGGATCCGGCACGGATCGTCATCGGTGGAGATTCGGCCGGCGGCGGGCTGGCTCTCGCCACCCTGCTCTGGATTCGCGATGCCGGCCTCCCGCTTCCGGCCGGTGCGTTCCTCTTCTCGCCCTGGACAGACCTTGCCGCCACTGGAGATTCGCTGGTCGCGAACGACGAGAGTGACCAGATGTTCTGCGGGCGTGACGTCGGTCGCTTTTCAAAGGTCTACTTCGGCGAGGCGTCTCCACTCGACCCACTCGTCTCCCCACTTTACGCAAGCTTCCACTCGCTTCCGCCGCTTCGCATCTATGTTAGCAGCGCGGAAGTTCTGCTCGACGATTCGGTGCGTCTCGCTGAACGGGCCATCTTTGATGGCGTTCCGGTCGACCTCCGAATCTGGCCCGGCCTCCTTCACGCCTGGCCGGTACTGGTCAGGTTCGGTATTCCTGAATCAATGAGAGTGGTTGATGAGGTCGCCGGATTTATCCGCGAGCGACTTCTCGCCGGTAATCCGGTCCCCGCACCATCACCACTGCACGCCAACATAAACGATAACTTTTATCCAACGGTGGTCGGCTCTCTCGGCATCGACCATCCGGACAAGGTCTGATATGAGTGAAGAGAAAAAACATAGTGGACATCTCGTAGTGACGATCGGCGCCGGTCCGGCTGGCTCCTATGGAGTAAGAAAGCTGACCGAGGCCGGTCACGACGTCGTAATTCTCAATCGCGACATCAAGCCCGGCGGACTGGTTGAATACGGCATCTATTTCAACAAGCACAAGCTGAAGGAAGGGGTTCGCAAGCAGTTCCGGCAGATCCTTGTCGATCCGAAGATCCGGTATATCGGCCACGTCAAAGTTGGACGGAATGCCGATCTGACACTCGACGAAGTGCGAGAGATTTTCAAGCCGTCGGCAATCGTCATCGCCGCCGGCGCGCAGGGGACCAAGGCACTCGGGATTCCCGGCGACTCGGCAAGCGGGGTCTATCACGCCAAGGATCTGGTCTTCCACTACAACGGCCTGCCTGAATTCACGCGCCGCGATTTTCAGATCGGCGATCGGGTCGCGATCATCGGCGTCGGCAACGTCATGGTCGACATCGCACACTGGCTGGTTCACGAGAAGAAGACCCGTGAGGTGATCGCCGTCGCGCGGCGTGGCCCGGCCCAGCGCGCCTACACCGATGTCGAGATCCAGTCTGTCGCGGCGAACATCGACCAGGCAGACCTTGGCGCAGAGCTTGAGCGGATTCGCCCGTCGCTCGAAGCGGTCGGTGAGAATCTTGAAACGATCACCCGTGAATTGACGAAACACTGCGGGGTCAAATCGAAGGATGGCGAGAGCCCCAGCCGCATGCTCTTCCGCTTTCTCGGTTCGCCGTCCGAAGTGGTCGTCGACGAGAATGGTCGCGTCAGCGCACTCCGGGTCGAGAATACAATCCTCGTCCAGCGAGGTGATTCAGTCGCGGCGAAGGGGACTGGCACCTTCACCGACATCCCCTGCGACACCGTCGTCTTCGCGATCGGAGACCGCGTCGACGAAGGGCTCGGAATTCCCTGCTCCGGCACAGAGTATGTCCGCAATCCCAATCCGGACCCCGTCAATCCGGGCGACGAGGCCTACCAGGTCTATGATCCGGAACAGAATAGTCTCTGCGACGGACTCTTCGTCATCGGCTGGTCACGCTCCGCCTCCGACGGGGTCGTCGGAAAAGCAAAGCTCGACGGCGAACGCGGCATGGCCGTCGTCAATCGCTACCTTCAAAGTGCAGCCCCCGGCTCGACCGCCGACCTCGACTCGAAGATCGCGCAGCTCGGCGAGCTCGTCACCAGCCGTGGCGTAACCACGGTCGAATATGCGGATGTCCAGAAACTCGAAGCCGCCGAACGTAAGATTGCCGAGGAAAGAGGCCTCGAATTCTTCAAGTACCAGACCGACGAGGAGATGCTCGCGGCGATCGGAAAGTAGATTGCCGGTCAGTGTCGAACAGCTTTCAGTGATTTTAATCGAGTGGCAGGATTCGTGATAACGTTTGACTGCATTCGATATGACGCATAAAATCCAGAATTTACTCGGGTATCATCTGGCAGTAGTATAATCTGGATTATCTGGGTCATAGTTTAACCCGAGGTGCGTGGGTCTGGGGTTTGTATGAACCTGCATTTGCCTGGGTTTGAGTTTACGAGTATTTGAAGAGTATTTGACGAGTATTTG
>JBEIMN010000628.1:0-2299 GCA_040378705.1 Acidobacteriota bacterium | reverse complement strand
TACTCTGCAGATCCCGATATCCGACTGCGCGCGCTCTACCCCTCATTACATGCAGGTTATAAAGTGTATGTCCAGGAGGGGAAGCACTGCGTAATCTATCGCCCGTGAGAATGTCGCGGTCACGGCCGTTCCCGTTGCCCGTGGCAGTTGCAAACATCCCTTTTGATATCGCTTTATCACCCCTGATCGAACGATCGTCATCTCCGGAGACACTCGCCCCCTGGCGGCAATTGTCGAGCAGTGCCAGGGCTGTCGTATCCTCATTAACGAGGTCTACTCTGAACCAGGATTTGCCAGACGTCACCCAGAGTGGCAGCTTCATCAGCAAGCTTTCATAGCTAATTGGGTGAACTGGCCGCGATTGCAACGAAGGCGAAGCCTGGGCTCCTCATCCTCTACCATCAACTTCTCTGGGGGGGACGAGGCCAGAGTGGTTGCTGGGTGTGATCAAGACCTGATAGAACGGCAGGGTTCCCTTTGTAAGTGATCGTCATGTTTATTGAGCATAACGATCTGACATCGAAGGTGCTAATCCGTCGCACAACTTTGTCTTTGATCAGCAGAGTGTGACTGCTACCTATTTCTTATCTTTACTGTTGGTATCAATTTTGATCTCCTTTGATATCGGTAAGCCAAGCATCCCGCAAAGCTTATCCTGGAAATCGATAATTACCTTCGCCTTGTTCAATTAGATCCTGGCTCGATCTAGAGCTTATCGGTACGCCTGAGCAGATCTGCATATTCCGAGCCAATCAGGTCAGAATCAGGATTTGGTTTTGGATCTGGCCGTTTTACTGAATGGCCAGGCCTGCCTTCTTCAATTGCCGTCTTCTCAGACTTATCTTTTTTTATTGCCCACGCTTAATCCCAACGGATACAATTTGCTGATATGAATTTGTAAGAATTGTGCCGGACTGCCTGGGGGTTGTCTTTCAACTTCCTTAAAATTACACTTGGCCTTTTACAAAGGGAGGTTGGCATGAACAAAAGCAAATTTCTGACCGGCAAGCGGATATCCCCGCTCGCTATCAATCCAGGGACAACAATTGTAGAGCTGATCGAGGGTTCGTTCCAGGCCTATAATGCAGCGCGGCTCCGGGAAGGAGCACAGCTCTTCAGCGAGCGGATGCTTGGTGAAGACGTAACGATTGGAATGACGTTGACTGGAGCGCTGACACCAGCCGGGCTCGGAATCTCGGTAATCATTCCACTGATGGAGGCCGGATTCGTCGACTGGATTATCTCAACCGGCGCCAACCTCTACCATGACGCACATTTCGGGCTCGGCCTGGCAATGCATCGAGGCAGCCACCAGATCGATGATGTGACATTGCGGGAAGAGGGGGTGGTCCGAATTTATGACATCTTCTTCGATTATGAGGTACTTCTCTCGACCGATGCCTTTTTCCGGGAGATCATCCGCGCGGATGAATTCCAGCGCGAGATGTCGACGGCGGAGTTTCACTATCTTTGTGGCAAGTACATTGCGGAACGCGAACGTTTACTTGGTCTGGCTAACCAGTCACTCCTCTCAGCAGCTTATAAGTATGGCGTCCCGATCTACACTTCATCTCCGGGCGACAGTTCAATCGGAATGAATGTCGCGGCGATGGAGTTGCAGGGCGGAAAGTTGCGGTTGAATCCTTCGGCTGACGTGAACGAGACGGCCTCGATAGTTCTGGCAGCGAAGCGAAATGGGGGCAAGTCCGGGATATTCATCTGCGGCGGCGGGAGCCCCAAAAATTTTGCGTTACAGACTGAACCGCAGATTCAGGAGGTTCTCGGAATCGAGGAGAAGGGACATGACTATTTTCTGCAGGTGACGGATGCACGGCCGGATACTGGTGGTCTGAGCGGCGCAACGCCTGCCGAGGCTGTCAGCTGGGGCAAGATCGATCCTGAACTGCTGCCCGGAACTGTTGTTTGCTATCTTGACACTACAGTCGCCCTGCCGCTGATCACTGCATATGCCTTTGCTAAGCATGAGCCACGCCCACTCAAGCGGCTCTATGATCGACGAGTTGAGTTCATGGATCGTCTCAGGGATGAGTATGAAAAGTCTGCGCGGAAGTAGCTGGTTGGATGCGGGTTCAAGCCTGCACCTTAATGTCTGAAGATTTGTCAGCAAATGCAGCCAAGTAGAGAGAGACGGAGAGTCGACTGATATGACAAGGAGAACTCTCCTCTCTCTTCACACCATTGACGATCGCAGAATTAAAACGCAAAAAAGGCCGTCTCAGTTTATCACTGAAACGGCCTTTAATCTTAATTCCGGCAACTACCTACTCTCCCACACAGT
>JBEIMN010000627.1:0-2310 GCA_040378705.1 Acidobacteriota bacterium | reverse complement strand
TCCTGCCAGTGCCACAGATCGGCAATGACTTTATCATCAGTTACCGCTTCTGCCGCCGGGTCCTTTTCAGTCTCTGCGGGCTTTGCGATTCCGAAAAAGATTCGCTTTCCATCACGCGAAAAGCTCAACGAGCCTTTTTCACTGATGACCTTTCCGCCGGGAAATCCGATTGTTCCGGTCGAGACAACTTCTGTTGCCGTCGCTCCTCCGCGCCGCCATAAGTAAAGTTTGTACTTTGCCTGTTCGGATGCGGAATCATCACGATCACTGATAAAGGCAAGCCCCTTCTGCTCTTCGTCCCAGGTCAGCTTGCTGTATCTTCCCTTGCCAGTCAGAAGCCCAACCAGTTCTGGTTCAGTCTGACCATTTGGCGTCAGTGCGAGGTTGAAAATTCCATTCTTCTCCTCACTCTTTGCCGAGATCGTGAACACCAGACTCCGACCATCCTTACTGATGTTCGCTTCAAGAACTTCTTCAAACTTCTTCTCGACCCCTGTTATCAGGTTTCGTACCAGCAGATCGGTTCCAAACTCTTTTTTTCGCGAACCCGTCGCGGCTGTTCCTTCTGGTTTTGCGCCAGTGCCTTCAAGCTGGATGGCGACAACACTCGCTCCCTCTTCCGGAACCTGAAAGCTCTTCAACCGTTCAACTCGCGAAATCTTCCCCGTCCCCAGATCAACTATCCCCAATGCGTTCACGGGCATCTCACCCGGTTTCTTCTTCTCACGGCGAGCCCGGAGGACATCCTCTTTGTTCGGTTCGATCGTGAAGAGCAGGAACTTGCTGTCAGCGGTAAAGACTGGACGCGTCGCCCGATTGAGGCTCGCTATCGCCGCCTGCGCCGCTTCCGGATCGTCAGGCAATGGTGCGGGCGGACGCCAGCCACGACCAAACCGCCACTCCTGCCCGCTCGCGAGCTGACGGATCAGGACTTCACCGTCACCATCCTGCGGAATTACGCTGTAAGCGATCAGCTTCCCGTCACGCGAGATCTGCGGACCGTTCAGCGAACGCCAGGAGTCATAGTCCCGGTGCGTCAAGGCACGCTTTGCTGGTATTGACTGCTGTCCGATCACCGCAAGCGGCTTCGCAAGCCCAATCACCAGCAGCAAAATTGTCGCGCCTCCGGCGGTAAGTCTTAGCAACCGCTTCAGACGGATACTGATTTTCATGATTGAATACTCCTCGTCAGGAATTGTTGGAAGATTTGCGTTTATGTTAACCGGGTGATGAATGAACCACTGGATCGATTCCAGATCCGAACTTATCCCCACATCTGCTGACCGCGATAGACCACCAGCCAGCCTCTCGATTCACTCGTCGTGATCGCTTCGCGGTACTGACGAACCGCTTCGCTTCTTGTCGAATACTCCCGCATGATCGGTTTCCCTTCACGTGGGTCAAGTTTGACTACTGCCGTAATCGGTGTAGTCTGCTCCCCCTCATCATCGGAATCGACCATCTCCAGTCCCACTAATCCAAGAAAAGAGAACAGGTCATTCTTCGACATAATGGTCAGATAGGTACTCGCCTTCTCGCTCATTGATGATCTCCACATCCATTTACTTAAAATTATGAATCTTTCTCGACTCTTTCCACTCCAGCCAGGCTAAAGCTGTTCCCCTTAACTTTGTTTGTCAGCCCTGAGCCCTCCCCGAATCCCCTCCCTGAAGCAAGATAGGCGACCAATAGCAGGATACTCGCTAACGAGGTCAGAATCTTGAATGCCGGATGGATCGGCAGCGGTGAGATGAACGCTTCAATCAGGCCTGCAATTAGAAAAATCGGCAGACAACCGGCCATCATTTTGACTGCCAGCAGTCCACGCTCGATCAGTGCCTCGCTCCTTGTCCTTTCACCAGGCACGATCATCGCCATTCCAAGCATCAACCCAGCTCCACCTGAAATGAATATCGCCGTGAACTCCAAAACCAGATGCCCGATCATAAAGCCCCAAAGCTGCCCAACCATCCCATATTTCAGGATCAAAGAGTTGATCGATCCGAACATCAACGCTGTTGGCATCATCACTTTCATAGTCCCAATAATCGGAAATATGCTCATGGCAAATGTCAGCAGCCCAATTCTCGTATTATTAAGGAAAATCGCTGCCGCTCCCTTTGGCGCCTCGGCATTGAGCGTCTCCCACCAGGGTTGCCGGACCTTGATCTGTTGTACTAGTTCCGGGCCCAGGTATGAAAAATCAGCGAAATCATCGTTCTCCATTGTCGCAACAAATGAAAACAGGGCAAGAGCGACAAAGATAAGCAGAATCGCAATCGTATAGCGACTCGTTTGGCGGAAAATTGC
>JBEIMN010000626.1:0-2313 GCA_040378705.1 Acidobacteriota bacterium | reverse complement strand
GGTATGCCCCGCGCGCACCGCCGAACCCGATATTGAGCGAGAATGGCGTCTTGAGAATCAGCTTGTCGGCGGATTCGTCGCCAAGGTTGATGACCGCGCTTCGTCCCTGAAACACACCGCCACGAGGCCCCGTCAGCACGGTCGTGATTCCGGCTGCCCGCTGGCTCTCAAAGGTTGTCGGACCAATCTGTAACTGGTCGACGACGCTGATTTCGGGAAGCAGGCCACTGCCCGGTGCCGTCGGCGCGGCCTGCCCGCGTCCACCCTGGCCTCCCGGACTTAGACTGGCCATGCTGGCAGCACCGCTGGCAGCCGCCGGCGCCTGAACCCCGAGGTTGGTATAGCTGTCGAATAGTCCGGGATAGATCACCAGGCCGGTCGCATCGATAACGCGCGCATCCGCTGGAATGGTGATCTCCGCGCCAACGGCCTCGATCAATCCGTTGCGGACGATGACCGTGCCTTTCTGGATCGTCGCGCCAGTGACCGTGACAACCGTCGCACCCCGCAGGGCAATGGCTTCACCGCCATCCGCCCTGACCGCGATCGGCAACCACGACATGGAGCTTACAGAAAAGAGCAGGATCGCCAGGCCCAACGCGAGCACCGACTGTGACTTGTTCTGCCTCATGAATCAGACTCCCTCTAATGCCTCAATTTATGATGGGGCCGGGTGTTCCGAATCCCCGGAAAAATCAATCTGAACCCATTACCGAAACGATTGCTTTTGCCTTAAATTATCGCGCTAATCTATCCTATGTGTTCAGTTTTGCCAACTGGAATGGCCCAAACGTATTGACGACACAAAAAAGGAGTGCGAAAGGATGGGGAATTTGGTCAACCTGAAAAGACCAGAACGCCGGGCAGAGATTAACGCCGTCTTCTTCGACGTCGGAGGGACTCTCATCGAGCCGCGGTATCCGGTCGGTGAGATCTATGCCAAATTTGCCGCCCGCTTCGGGAGGTCTGCTGATCCGGTGCGGTTGCAGGCCAACTTTCTTCGCCACTTTCCGCTCCAGCCAAAACTTGCCTTCAGGCGGGATCTTCCGCTCTCGAACATCTTCTCGGCAGAGTCTGACTGGTGGCGCCGTCTGGTTAGTGACGTATTTGCCGATGAGGGGCCGTTTCCGCGCTTCGATGAATTTTTTGAAGCCGTCTATGAGGCCTTCAGGGGGGATGATTTGTGGAAGGTGCTGGATGGTGTTGTTCCGACTCTCGAAACGCTCCGGCAGCGTAATCTGAGGCTTGGAGTGGTTTCGAATTTCGACTCGCGGCTCCCGACCATCCTTCGGGAGTGCGAGCTTGCACACTACTTCAGGACTGTCAGATTCTCG
Organism: Acidobacteriota bacterium; assembly: GCA_040378705.1. Classification (GTDB taxonomy): domain Bacteria; phylum Acidobacteriota; class Blastocatellia; order RBC074; family RBC074; genus CAIOZW01. Next base: position 979 of record JBEIMN010000626.1, on the reverse strand, counting down.
TCATTCAGCAACTCCGCGAAGCCGGATAGTGCAATATTTCAAACCGCGCTTGACGAACTTCAGCTCCGTCCCGAGGAGACTGTCCATGTCGGTGACAGCTGGAACGAGGACATCGAAGGCGCACTGGCGATGGGAATGAGGGCAATATTGTTTGACCCCCGGCGACGCTTCATCGACAATCCAGGTCTCAGGAACGAGAATGTCACCCGAATAGAAAGATTTGATCAGCTCACGGAGATCGATTACCTTCAGGTCAAATAACCATGAAAACTCTCTTACTTTCGTTATTGCTGCTTTTTACTGGCGTCGCCACCTACGCCCAATCCGAGACCCGAAACATTCAGAGCCTCACCGCCGGAACGAAAAAGATCGACGGCTTCATGCCCCTCTACTGGGACGAGAAGACCGGAAAGCTGTGGCTTGAGATCTCGCGGTTCGACGAGGAGTTTCTTTACCAGATATCGCTGCCGGCAGGAGTTGGCTCGAACCCGATCGGGCTTGATCGCGGACAGCTTGGCACAGGGGCTGTAGTAATGTTTGAGCGTGTCGGACCGCGGGTGCTGCTGGTGCAGTCAAACTATCGTTTCCGCGCGCTGAGCAACGATAAGGCGGAGAAGCGCGCGGTCGCCGATTCGTTCGCGCGGTCGGTCCTCTGGGGCTTCAGGGTCGAGGCGACACAGGGCAATCGGGTTTTGGTGGATGCGACCCCTTTCCTGCTTCGCGATGCACACGGGGTTGGTGAGAAGCTTCGGGCGACGCGCCAGGGCAGCTTCCGTTTCGACGAATCGCGGAGTGCCTTTCACCTTCCGCGGACGAAGGGCTTCCCAGGGAACACCGAGATCGAGACGATCGTCACCCTGACGGGTGATGACGCCGGCCCGCTGCTTCGCAGTGTCGCCCCGGCCGGCCAGTCGGTGACGGTTCGTCAGCATCACTCGCTGGTCGAGCTGCCACGGCTCGATGCCCCGGGAGCGGCAGT
>JBEIMN010000625.1:0-2314 GCA_040378705.1 Acidobacteriota bacterium | reverse complement strand
TCAAGCACCGCAATCTCGCGCAGGCGAGCGAAGATCTTCTCCGTCGGGATCTGTCTGAACTCGAACTGCTGACAGCGCGACAGGATCGTCTCCGGAACCTTGTGTAACTCTGTCGTCGCCATAATGAAGATGACGTGCGAAGGCGGCTCCTCAAGTGTCTTGAGCAGTGCGTTGAAGGCACTCGTCGAGAGCATGTGCACTTCGTCGATCACGAAGACCTTGAAACGATCGCGTGCCGGCGAGATCGCCAGATTGTTGATGATCACATCACGAACATTGTCGACCCCAGTATTCGATGCTGCGTCGATCTCCAGCACATCCATCGAGTTTCCACTTGCGATCTCGCGGCAGGAGGGACATTCAAGGCAGGGTTCGCTGGTAACTCCACGGTGGCAGTTGAGCCCCTTGGCAAGGATACGGGCGGTTGTCGTCTTGCCGGTACCGCGAACGCCGGAAAAAAGATAGGCGTGGTGCAGCCGATCATTCTCCAGCGCGTGGCCAAGTGTTCGTGTGATATGCTCCTGGCCCGTCAGGTCGGCAAACGTCTGCGGTCGGTATTTTCTCGCAATGACTTGATAGCTCAATTTAGTTACTCCTGCTGATAAACTGCCGAAGATGACATCCTGATGATAGTCGATCGTCCGTGCCTTCAAAAGCGGGATGGATAGCCTTGATGACTTTTCAGGTAAACCAATTCTGAGACTATTTTGGGCATGACATTCCTGCCGTTGGAAGAGTACAATGTAAAAAGTTTGATAAAACAGGGACTGAGCTTTATAAAATACGAGCTTTATAAAATACGAGCTTGGTAAAATACAAGCTTAATAAAATAGCCGCTGAGCAGCACAAAGCTTGTACCGGGCAAATACTCTGTACCGGATCATGTATCCGGCCTGATGGCAGGCAGCGTTGTAGAAACGCGGGCAACGATTATTGTTCGACTTCGGGCGGTCTTCTATCCCAATCAATGTCGATATGGTAACTTGTTGTGGTATTCTCCAGCTTTCGGTTAGCTGTAATTTTGTCCAGTCATCCTGCCGTCACGTTCGTCATTTTGCGCTGTTTCTTCTGATGAACATTGCAGGTATGGTCTTTTGAGCGTTTTTCAAGTACTTTACAGTTACTCTGGCGGATCTTTAATTATTTCGGGATTAATTTAAATGTCTGCGAGCTTGTTGTCCCCGGAGTCTACCTGAAATTGTCCAGCTTATACTGGTTTTTACAGCAATCAGGATTAATTTACTTCTATTGCGTTACTACATTTTTCGTAAACAAGCTGTTTAATCAATGACAGTCGCTTTGTAATCAGTTTGTAATCAGGTTGTAATCAGCATTGGCCGCTAATGCTGATTACCATCAAGAGGAGATAATAAATGGCAAGAATCAACAGCGAAACCAGCAGGAATGAACTGGTTGAACTGGCATTGGCCGGATTAGAGGTTCAAATCCGGGAACTGAACGATAAGAAAGAAGAGTTGAAAAAGCTTCTCGTTTCCAGCCCGGCGGCGAAGCGTGCCGGCAAGGTGGAGACCGGTAAGGCAGTGAAGGTGGCCCGGGCAGGGAAGGGTACCAAAGCTGGCAAGAAGGGCGTGGAAGCGAAGACGGCGAAGGTTGCCAAGTCCCCGAAATCGGTGGCAGCCGAAGCTTCTGAAGATGGTTCAGGAAAGAAGAAGAGAGTGTTCTCAGCCGCGACAAGAAAGAAACTTCGTGAGGCGGCGAAAGCTCGTTGGGCGCGTGAGAAAGAGACCAAGACTGCAGAATAATGTATCTGAAATGGTCAGGCTCCGGTTACTACCGCGGCACATCCGAACAGCACTACCGTTGCTACCTTCCGGTCCTGGCGGGGTTAATGTGTTCGAGATTGCACGGAGGCCGGAGCCTGATATTAAAACCGTGGTTACTGACAAGTCGTAAACTGAGCCAGTATTCAACTGAAGTAGTATTCAACTGAAACAGGGAACGAAGTGGACGGTTTCCCACGGGTTTCAAAATGGCGGAGAGAGCGGGACTCGAACCCGCACAGGCCTTTCGGCCCGCCGCGCTTCCAACGCGGTGCCATACCAATTAGGCGACCTCTCCTGAAATTTTTCTAAATCTTCTGGCCTAAATTTTCTGGCCGAAATTTCCAAAAAGAAGACAGCATCTGTAAAAGCAGACCTGGATTAATGGGCTGTGATTTGATGAAACTTGATGGACTTTACGCTAAAGCTGCTTAAGTTCAACAAAGACCAGAGCCATGAATCGCAGACTAAAAATATATGGCGGAGAGGGTGGGATTCGAACCCACGGTACCCTTTCGGGTACAACGGTTTTC
>JBEIMN010000624.1:0-2321 GCA_040378705.1 Acidobacteriota bacterium | reverse complement strand
GGCGAATATGGCCGGATCTTCCGACCAGTCGTTGATATCGATCTTCTCACCACGAAGTTCGCGAATGATCGACTGGACACGCGACCCCTTCATACCAACGCAGGCGCCAACCGGATCGACGTCACGCTCATTCGAAATGACCGCGATCTTCGCCCGCTCACCCGGCTCGCGAACGACGGCCTTGACGACGACCGTACCATCGTAAATCTCTGGCACTTCCATCTCGAAGAGCCCTTTGAGCAGTTCGGGACTCGTCCGTGAGACCTCGACCTGCGGCCCCTTTGCCTCGCGGTGGACATCGTGAATGACGACACGGACCCGCTCGTTCTGAGTGAAGACCTCGGCCTTCGACTGCTGCGATTTCGGCATTACGGCTTCAATTCCGGAGCCGATGTCGACAATCACCTTCCCTCCCTCGAAGCGCTTGACGAAGCCGTTGATAAGTTCACCAACGCGGCCGATATAGTCTTCGTAAATCATGTTACGCTCGGCTTCACGTACCTTCTGGAGAATGATCTGCTTGGCAGTCTGGGCGGCGATCCGACCCAAATCCTCCATCGGGCGGGGCAACTCGAGCATATCACCGACCTCCGCGCCTTCGCCCACCTCGGCGTTCGCCTCGTCGACCGTCATCTCCTTCGATGAATCGGTGATTTCATCGACAACGGTCTTGATCGCATAGAGTTCGATCGCCCCGGAGTCGGAATTGTATCGGGCATGCAGGTCCTCTCCGGACTTGAACTGCTTGCGTGAGGCGGTGACCACCGCATCCTCGATCGCACCAATGATGACCTGCGGATCGATCTTCTTCTCTTTACTGAGAACTTCGATGTTCTGCGCGATAGAGCTTAATGAGTTCATGTCGATTCATTCATCAATGTCCGTCTGGGCGGATAGTTTGGGGTTCAATCTCGACGGAGGCCTTGTAAATATTGGCCAGCGGGATTGTATGTCTGACACCTGTCGGCTCGTCGATCACCGCGGAAGTTTCAGCGGTTCGATCGAGACCAACCAGTAGTCCGTGAAAATTACGCTGTCCTGCAACTGGTTCGATCGTCCGGACGTGGGACTGCAGGCCGGCAAAACGCTCGTAATCGGACTCCTTGTAGAGGCCGCGATCAAGTCCCGGCGAGGCGACTTCAAGAAGATACTGGTGTGGAATCGTGTCCTCGACATCAAGAATCAGGCTAAGTTTCTCGCTGACCCCCGCACAATCGTCAAGCGTCACACCACCCGGCTTGTCAATGAAGACCTTGAGCACTGGTCGTCGAATGCCGGCCATCTCGGCGTGAACCAGTTCTACTCCCTCGCTGGTCGCGGCGCGCTCAACTATCTCCTGCAATCGCGATTCGAGTTTCACCGATGGGCCTCCAAAAAATAAGAAAAACAGGACTGTCAGCGGCGGAACTTCGGGTTAGCCCGGTCGTATTTGCCCGGACGTATTTGCCCGAACCCATTTGCCCGAACCCATTTGCCCGAACACGTTAGCCCGGACACGTCTGCCTGAACATAATCGCTCAGGCAGTTTTAGCAACCCGCCCCGCACCTGCATTCATGAATCCTGTGATTCTGAATACTGTAATTCTGAATCTTGTAATTCTGACAAAAAAGGTGGGCACACGCCCACCTTCAGAGTAAAACGAATCATAGCCCCTCAGCCAGCTTTAATCAAGCATACTTAAAAAAAAGTCAACCTGATCCACTGCAGACTCAAATCGCGCCGGCAACCGCGACTACTCGCGTGTCAGCTGGCGATACTTGAGCCGGTGTGGCTGGTCGGCGGCAGTTCCGAGACGCGCATGCCGATCGGCCTCATATTCAGAGTAGTTGCCATCAAACCAGACGACCCGACTCTCCCCCTCAAAGGCGAGAATGTGAGTCGCGATGCGATCGAGGAACCAGCGATCGTGGCTGATAACGACGGCACATCCGGCGAAATTCTCGAGCGCCTCTTCAAGGGCTCGCATCGTGTTGATGTCCAGATCATTGGTCGGCTCGTCGAGGAGGATGACGTTGGCACCCGCCTTGAGCATCTTCGCGAGGTGAACCCGGTTGCGCTCACCGCCCGAGAGAGTGCCGACCTTCTTCTGCTGATCGGAACCAGAGAAGTTGAAGCGTGCGACATAGGCACGCGAGTTGACCGGGCGCGTACCGAGCATCACCGTATCCTGCCCGCCGGAGATCTCTTCCCAGATCGTCGCCTCGGGGCGAAGCGTCTCACGGCTCTGGTCGACATAGGTGAGACTGACCGTCTCGCCGATGCGGAAGCTGCCGGAGTCCGGATGATCCTGACCGGTGATCAGCCGGAAGAGCGTCGTCTT
>JBEIMN010000623.1:0-2326 GCA_040378705.1 Acidobacteriota bacterium | reverse complement strand
GAACGATGCAGTAGGAGCAGAACTTGTTGCACCCCTCTGTAATCGTGACATAGGCGACGTGCGCTGTCTGCCGCACGCCGGCCTGCAGTTCGAAGAACTCGGCATCTCTTGTCAGCCGGACCTCGATCGCCCGCGGGAAACCGTTATCGAGCTGGCTGACGAGATCCGGGAGTTTCGCAATCGCCTGAGTCCCGAGAACAAGCCGAATATCGGGACTCTGCTCAAAGAGGCGGTCGGCTTCCGCCTGTGCGACGCAGCCCATGACGCCAAAGATCGGACGCCTCGCCAGGTTCCCTGCCCGCCGAATCTCCCCCTTCAGATTACTGACACGCGAGTAGACTTTGCGCGCCGCCTTCTCGCGAACCATGCAGGTATTGAGGAGGATCAGATCGGCCTCAAGGGGATCGGATGTCTGTTCAAAGCCACTTCCGGAGAGGGCAAATATGGCCTTCTCACTGTCGTGGACATTCATCTGGCATCCGTAAGTTTCGAGATAAAGCTTCTTCTTCATTTTTCCGAATGTTACCGCATGTTTCCGCACGTTTCCGCATCATCGTGTCGCTGGAACCTCTCGGCCGGTTTAAGGGAAGATCCCGGCTGGCTTCAGGTAATTGTCAGAATCATCAACGACGTTTATATAACATGGCGACGATCGCAACAAGACAACTTCGCCCCTGACCAGAGCGCGGTCAATTTCGCAGGAGTTCGCGTGCGTGCTGCCGGGCGAGCGGGGTAACATCTGCCCCGCCGATCATGCGCGCAAGCTCCTCGATTCTGCCTTCAAACCCGAGTTCGAGGACATCGGTCAGGGTTCGACCGTCGACGACATCCTTGCTGACCTGAAAATGGGCATCGGCATAGCGCGCAATCAATGACTGGTGAGTGACACAGAGTACCTGGTTTGAAGCGGCCAGCCGTCGCAGTCGCTGGCCAACAGCGTCAGCGACCTTTCCCCCGATTCCGGCATCGATCTCGTCAAAGATCAACGTCCGCGGAAAGAGCGCCGGAGCGATAACCGTCTTGAGAACCAGCATGAGGCGCGAAAGTTCCCCGCCCGAGGCGACGGCCGTCAGCGGCCTCAGATCCTCTCCGGGATTGGCTGAAAAATAGAATTCGACCTGTTCTGCCCCGCTCTTTCGCGGCGGATCGACACGTTCGCCAAGAACACGCTCGAGCCGCTCGGCCAGAGTGGCGGCGGGGGCAGTCTTCCAGCGCACCTCCCACCGTGCGTTGGCGAGTGCGACATCGGCCAGTTCACGGGCGACGGCCTCCGCGAGACGCTTCGCACCCGCCTCACGAATACTGGTCAGGCGTGCGGCCGCGACACGATAAAGTTCGAGTTCATCGAGAAGCTTCTCACGGAGTTGACCGACGTGCTCCTCGTGATTCATCAGCGCTTCCCGCTGCTCCTTCAAATCATCGAGCTTGCCGATCAGCTCATCGAGACCGACACCATACTTTCGCTTGAGGCGATCGAGCTCGGCGAGGCGATCCTCGATGGAATGGATCCGCTCCGGGCTGACATCGATCCCGTCGATGTAGTCGCGAAGAAAGTAGGCGCAATCCTCGATCGAGAGACGCGCAGCGGTCACCTGTTCGACCACGTTCCTGAATCGCGGATCGAGATCGGCCAGTTCGGCCGTTCGCTTCTGTACCGCGCCAAGGCGTGTCAGGATTGCCGCCTCGTCTTCGTACAGATACTGGAACGATTCGTGGCTAAGGGTCGCGAGCCGACCAGCACTGGCGAGGATTCGCCGCTCCGCCTCCAGTTCCTGATCTTCGTCGGGGCGAAGGGCGGCCTGCTCAAGCTCGCTCACCTGAAAATGGAGGAGGTCGAGTGCCTGCAATCGTTCGGCATCAGAATGGCGTGAATCCTCGAGTTCGCGGAGAACCGACATGAAGGAATCGAAACGATCCACGACCTCGGCGCGCAGTGCACCGGCGTTGGCATAGGAGTCGAGCAACTGAAGCTGGGAATCGACCGCGAGCAGGCTCTGCTGGTCTCCCTGGCCGTGAAGATCGATGATGTGCGGCTGAATCGATTTCAGAAGTGTCGTCGTCGCCAGTTGATGGTTGACAAAGATTCTGCCACGTCCCCCAATACCGAGCTCACGCCGAATCAGCAGCCCCTCATCGAGATTGTCGATTCCAGCCTCGGTCAGAATTCGGAGTAAGGGTTCGTTTCCCTCGAGATCAAAGAGCCCCTCGACCGAAACGCGGTCGGCTCCGGTTCGGATCATCTCCTGCGAGGCACGCGCCCCCTGGAGCAGTCCAAGGGCGTCGATGATGATCGACTTTCCGGAACCGGTCTCACCGCTCAGCAGGT
>JBEIMN010000622.1:0-2331 GCA_040378705.1 Acidobacteriota bacterium | reverse complement strand
AGCGATGGAGACGAAAGGCTGGTCGGTTCCGGAAAAGGTAGATTGGCAGCTGGTCCGGGCGGAGATGAACGGTTTCGATTTCAACCACCGCATTTTGAAGCCGTGGGTGCGGGATCCCGCCTTCTACCAGTCGATCAAGATGGAGCGGAGCGACGTCCCGGCGCATGAGGGGCCGACGCATCACGCGGTGACTGAGTTCTGGACCTATAAGTTTCCGCTGACGCCGGCGGAGGAGCAACGGCTGCTCGCCGATCTGCGCGTGATTCCGGCGCTGATGCGGCAGGCACGGCGTAACCTGACCGGGAATGCGCGGGAGCTCTGGATTGCTGGAATCAGGAACATCCGATCGCAACGGGCAGATCTCGACGAGATTGCCGGGCAAGCCGGATCAAATGCAGAGATTCTCGCCGTTATTGCCGAGTGTCGAACAGCAACCGACGAATTGATTGCCTGGCTCGAAGCGGAAGCGCCGAAAAAGGATGGGCCATCGGGCATCGGCAAGGAGAACTATACCTGGTACCAGCGGAATGTCCACCTGCTGCCGATGACGTGGGATGAGGAGGTCGGTCTGCTGAAGCGCGAGCTGGACCGCGCCTGGTCATCGCTGAAGCTGGAGGAGCACCGCAACCGGCGGCTGCCACCGCTCGTAGCCGCCGCGACCCCGGCGGAGTATGACGAGAAGGCGGACAAGGCGGCAACCCGGCTCATGAAATTCCTGCGGGAGCAGGAGATTCTGACCGTCACCGACTACATGGAACCGGCGTTGCGTGAGCATCTCGGAGAGTTTGTGCCGGCGGAGAAGCGCAACTTTTTCCAGATCGGGGCGCATTATGATCCGTTGCCGCTCTTCACACATTTCTACCATTGGTTTGAACTGGCGCGGATGGAGCGCGAGCCGCATCCGAGTCCGGTCCGGCAGGGCGCACTGCTCTACAATATCTTCGATACGCGCAACGAGGGAACGGCGACCGGGGTCGAGGAGATGTTCATGAATGCCGGGCTCTACGACGACAGCCCGCGGTCACGCGAGCTGGTCTGGATCATGATCGCGCAACGGGCGGCACGCGGACTCGGCTCACTCTATGCGCATGCCAATACAATGACGATGGAAGAGGCCGGTGGCATCCACTCGGAGATGACTCCGCGCGGATGGATGAAGACGGAGAAGAAGCTGCTGCTCTTCGAACAGCACCTCTACCTGCGACAACCCGGGTATGGAACGAGTTACATTACAGGAAAGTACCTGCTCGAGCGTGCGCTGGCAGATTTCGGGAGAGGATACGAGGAGCGTCGCGAACCTTTTGAATTGCGATACTTCTTCGATCGCCTCAACTCGATCGACAGCATTCCGATTTCGCTCGCCCGCTGGGAGATGACCGGCCTTGCGGACGAGATTCGGTAAGGCGAGCCTGCTCTGCCGTTCAGGCCTGCCGTTCAGCCAGAGCAGTTCAATTCAGGTTACGAAAATTGCTAACCCCACAGCGGTTGACGGGATCAATCCCGGCAACTGGTGTGGGGTTAGCAATTGGTCTGCCCGCCGTGCGGACAGGATCTTACTTCCCGGTCCCGGTCAGTGGAGCATTCATTTCGCGCATCAGTTTTGGATCGACCTTGATGAACTTGCGATCATAGGTCATGAGGCCATTGACCTCGCCCTCGACATCAGTAGTCTGCGTATAGACAGCAGCGGAGAGCCCCAGTCGCTGCTTCATCGGGACGAGTGCGCCGACCTTATGGCGAAGGGCTTTGAGGTACTCCTCCTGGTTCTGATAGGTCTGGTAGCCCCAATTGCGCATGGCTGGATTCCAGAGGTGGTCGGCAACCGGCCAGCCGACACCGCCGTATTCGCCGATCACGATCGCGCGATCGCGTGCCGGCTTCGGTTCGAGCGGGGTTGGCTGGTAGGTGTGGAGATCGAAGAGCTCGCCGACATTCATATCGAGCCATCCGCTATCGGCATTGACGACCCGGCTGGCGTCGAGCGACTTGACCCATTGCGCCATGGCCTTCGACTGATACTGTCCCCAGCCCTCATTGAAGACGACCCAGACGACGATTGAAGGCGAGTTGTGGAGCCTTCCGAGCATGCGCCGCAGCTCGAGTTCGTGCTGTTCGCGACTGGTCGAGAGGCGGAATGGCTCGCCTTCATCGTTACTCGAATTGCGAAGCGCCTTGCTGAAGCCGGAGGGCATATCCTGCCAGACGAGCATACCGAGGCGGTCGCAATGGTAGTAGTAGCGAGCTGGTTCAACCTTGATATGCTTGCGGAGCATATTGAATCCGGCCTCGCGGAGCCACCCGATCTCCCATTTCATCGCTTCGTCGGATGGT
>JBEIMN010000621.1:0-2342 GCA_040378705.1 Acidobacteriota bacterium | reverse complement strand
GGGCTACAGCAATATGGGGATTGCGACGCTTGGACGGATTGTCGAGGTGGCTTCGGGCAAGCCGTTTGATGCCTTTCTGGCGGAGCGTCTCTTTGTGCCGCTCGGGATGAAGGATTCGCATTTCTTCCTGCCGGCGGCGAAGCGGGGGCGTGTCGCCGCGATCTACAGAATGGAGCAGGGGCGACTCTCGCGTGACAATCGTTATGATCCGCGACCGGGGGCCAGGTATGTCATGCCGGAAGGGGGGCTTTACAGCACGGCACCAGATCTGTTTCGCCTCTACCAGATGATGCTGAATGGCGGGATTCTGGAGGGAAAGCGGATTCTCTCGAAGGCATCGGTCGAGTTGATGACGCGAGTGCAGACGGGTGAGCTGAAGGCGGGGTTCTCGCCGGGGATTGGGTTCGGGCTTGGCTGGGCGGTAGTCAGGAATACGGAGGGAATGTTTCGGCTCAACTCGATCGGGACATTCGGGCATGGCGGGCTGCTCAAGACCTATGGTTTCATCGATCCGGCGAAGGAGCTGGTTGGCGTGATCCTGATGCAGCGGCTGAGCGATGACGGGGATATGGGAGAAGAGTTCAACGCCTTTATGGCGATGGCCTCGGCGGCGATTAATTGATGAGCGAAAAGGCAAGGAGCGAAATGGTGATGAAGAGGCGAGCGTTGTGGGTGCTGTTGTTGCTGGTGTTGCCAGTATTGCCGGTGATGCCGGTTGGGTCGGGAGTCCTGGCGCAGGAGAAGCCGGTGGCGAAGGTTCGGTTTGCGGAGTCGATCGAGGCTTTCGAGAAGGCGGATCGCGAGTCGCCGCCGCCATCGCGTTCGATCCTCTTCGTCGGGAGCAGTATTTTCCGGCTCTGGAAGGGGTTGAAGGAGCAGATGGCGCCGTTGCCGGTCTTCAACCGTGCGTTTGGCGGATCGCAGACGCACGAGATTCTGGCGTATATGGATCGGATTGTTCTGCCCTACCGTCCACGAATCATAGTCTATTATTGCGGCAGCAACGACATCAACGCCAATGTGACGCCGGGACAGATTGCCGGAAATTTCCGTGAATTTGTTGAGCGTGTGCGGAAGGAGTTGCCGGAGACGCGCGTATTCTTTGTTTCGATCAACAAGGCGCCGCAGAAGATGGATCGGTGGGCCCAGGTCGATGAGGCGAACGGACTGGTGAGGGAGTATTGCGCGAAGGGGAGAGGTTTGGGCTATATCGATGTCAATCCGGCATTGTTCGATTCAAAGGGAGAGCCGCGGATGGAGCTTTACCTGCCGGACAGGCTCCATTTTCTCGATCCGGCGTACGATGAGTTTACAAAGATCGTCAAACCGGTATTAACAGCGGCCTGGGCAGGGGTGAAGTAGGATGAGTGCGACCGCTGGAGGTCTGTCATTGGTTGATGCTCCTCCGGGTAGCGACAATGTGGCGTGGATAGTGTGTTGGCGCTCCAAGTGTTTCGATGCGATAGCCGTGCAGTTTGAGAATTGCCTCGGTCTCGCGGTTCAGTGTTTCGTTGTGGACCTCGATCAGCCAGATTCTTGGTGTCAGCCAGGGCAGTGATTCGGTGAGCAGTCGCGTCGCGCCTTTGAGGACGAGGGTCTCAGCGCCCCCGGCATTGACGACGATCAGGTCCGGGTGGCGATGGTTGGCGACAAATTCGCTCAGGGTAGTTGTTCGTGGGCTGTCGGACTGGAATGTGGCGATGGTGCTTTCGAATCCGGATCGATCGGTGACGGCTTTGGCAATCGACTCGTGGTAATCGATCCGATTGACGTTCATGAGGCTGGAGATGCGGTCGGCATTGGCGGGGAGCGGGTCGAATGAGTAGACCTGACCGTCCTTACCGACGCAGCGAGCGGCAAGCAGGCTTAGATAGCCGTGACGGGCCCCAATGTCATAGACGACGTCACTGGCGAATAGTAACCGTTTCAGGGCGCGCTGCACTTTAAGTTCGTATATTCCAAGTCGACAGGTAGTCTCAGGGCCGATGAATCGTTTACCGAAGAGCGGACCGGCGACGATTCGCTGGCAGTTGCCAAGAAACAGTTCGAGGAGTGGCCGGATTGGTCGTTGAAATGGGCCATACCAGGCGTGATAGAGAATTGTATCGAGCATGACTGTTACCTTTGTTGCCAGCGCTGGTCAGTTTCGTTGAATCCTGCCGGAAGTCTGATTATTCACAAATATTGTATTGGAAATAATGTAAGGGATGTGGTGGGGTGGAGACGGGCCGAAAAATGGGGCCATTTTCCTGGTGTTTGCGTCTATTTCTCTTTATTCCGTCTGTTCCGCCGGGGCTGATTGGCCTGGCGGCGGAACAGACGGAAAGGAGTGCGGTTTAGTT
>JBEIMN010000620.1:0-2348 GCA_040378705.1 Acidobacteriota bacterium | reverse complement strand
GACTAGCATGCCGCGCCGCCTTTGCGTAAGTCCGGACATCGAATCTGCCTTCCCGAGGCAGTGCTTTTGCAAAGTCCCTTTTTCACCAATACTGTTAGGATTTTTAAGAGTAGGCTGCGCTGGTTGCCCTGGGTGCAAGGCCTGGGTGCAGGGCCCGGGTGCGCGGACCTCCGGTCCGCATGCCCTCGGCGCCGAGCTGCTTTGAGATGAAACAGAGCGCCAAAACCTATGTCAGAGCTGGGCCTGGCGTGACTGCCGCCCGGAGGCCCCCCCTGTGGCGCACAACCCAGCCCTGCTCCCCGAAGCCGATTCAGCGGAGACTGGGAGCCCCCGAGCTACCGGTTCATCGCTTTGTGCCATCCGCTGATCCGTCTGTTATAATTCCTGACTTGAGCAGTGACACGATAAAGAGTCAATAGTCAGATTCGTGCAACATCGAGTCGACCACGAAGGAGCAAGGAGTAATAAATATGGAGAAGGTAACGCTCAACGCAAATACCGGGCCCAATACCGGGAATCTCATCAACGGTCGTGATCCATCAGTCCCACTCAGCCGAAATACGAATCTTCTGAAATGGGTGGATAAGATGGCCCGCCTGACGCATCCCGACGCCATCCACTGGGTCGATGGTTCACAGGAAGAGTATGACGCCCTCTGTGCCCAACTCGTCGATAACGGCACCTTTATCAAGCTCAATGAAGAGCTCTGGCCGGGCTGCTACTATGCACGATCCGACACGAGCGATGTCGCACGTGTCGAGGACCGAACCTTCATCTGCTCATTGTCAAAAGACGCCGCCGGTCCGACCAACAACTGGGAAGACCCTTTCAAGATGCGGAAAAAGCTGAAGAGCCTCTTCAACGGAGTTATGCGCGGGCGGACGATGTATGTCCTGCCCTTCAGCATGGGCCCGGTCGGCTCGCCGCTCTCCCAAATCGGCGTCCAGCTGACAGACTCGCCCTATGTCGTCGTCAATATGCGAATCATGGCGCGCATCGGGCTCCCGGTCTACCATGAGATCGATAAGGACGAAAAGCGCGTCGTTCCCTGCATGCACACGGTCGGAGTCCCGCTTGCTCCCGGTCAGCTCGATGTCCCCTGGCCCTGCCAGAAAGAGAAGTATATCGTCCACTATCCTGAGACGCGCGAGATCTGGTCGTACGGTTCCGGATATGGCGGAAACGCCCTGCTTGGCAAAAAATGCTTCGCCCTCCGCATCGCCTCGAACATCGCACGCGATGAGGGCTGGCTCGCCGAGCATATGCTGATCCTTGGCCTCGAAAATCCCCAGGGCGAAAAGACCTACATCACCGCCGCATTTCCAAGCGCCTGCGGTAAGACCAATTTTGCAATGCTCATCCCACCGGCCGGCTTCGAGGGCTGGAAAGTCTGGACCGTCGGAGACGATATCGCCTGGATCAAACCCGACAAACAGGGAAGACTCCGCGCCATCAATCCCGAAGCCGGCTTCTTTGGCGTCGCCCCCGGCACCTCGATCAGGACCAATCCGAATGCGATGGCCGCCCTCTCCCGCAATACCATCTTCACCAACGTCGCACTGACACCCGAGGGCGGAGTCTGGTGGGAAGGGATGACCGACGAACCACCCGCCGAGTGCCATGACTGGCAGGGCAACCTCTGGACTCCGGCCGTCGCCCGTGAGACCGGCGCGAAGGCCGCACACCCGAATGCACGCTTTACCGCGCCCGCCAGCCAGTGCCCAACGATCGATCCCGATTGGGAGAATCCGGAAGGGGTTCCGATCAGCGCCATCGTCTTCGGTGGCCGTCGCGCGCGCACCATCCCGCTTGTCTACCAGGCATTCAACTGGAGCGCGGGTGTCTATACCGGCGCGACCGTCGGCTCCGAAATGACCGCCGCCGCCGGCGGAGTTGTCGGCAAGGTTCGTCGTGACCCAATGGCCATGCTCCCATTCTGCGGCTATCATATGGGCGACTACTTCCGCCACTGGATCCGGATGCAGCGCAGCCTCAGCGAAACTCCGCGCATCTTCCACGTCAACTGGTTTCGTAAGGACGAAGACGGTAACTTTATGTGGCCCGGCTTCAGCGAAAACATGCGTGTCCTCAAATGGATCGCCGATCGCGCCAATGGCCGCGCCATGGGGCGTGAAACCCCCATCGGCTGGATGCCGCGTTACGAAGATATCGAATGGGACGGTCTCGACTTCCCGCGCGAGAACTTCGAGAAGCTGCAGTCCTTCGATCGCACCGCCTGGCGCGAAGAGGTACTTGGCCACGAAGAGCTCTTCATCGAACTCCACGATCGACTTCCCGCGGAGATGATCTACGAACGCGAACTCTTCATCTGCCGCCTGTGACGCGCT
>JBEIMN010000619.1:0-2352 GCA_040378705.1 Acidobacteriota bacterium | reverse complement strand
TGACCTATAAATATCAGGGGCGCTATTTCAGGCTGACCGACGTCCACGGCAATCTGATCAGCAGCCTTATCAAATAGAGCGGAATTAAACAGGTTTGGCTTACGGTGCAAATCAGCAGGCTTCCGGCTCATCACCCCGCTCTGAAACCTGTTTCAGAGCCTGTTTCACAGTTAGCTGTGACTCGCTGGCCCGTGCGCATTCTGGTGAACAGTAGACTTTCCAGTCGCGCCCGATCATCCGCGATTCGTCCTCCATCTGCTCGGCGCACCAGGCGCATTCATCCAGGTTTCGTCTGGCCATAGTGCTACTCTTCAACGGCTGATGAAATGATATCCTGGACAAGTTCGCTCCGCGGTGAAGCCAAAAGCGAATAAAGGAGGGCGCCGGTAACCAGTTCCACCGACCAGTCCCCCGGCTCCGTCACCTGATCCTGCAAATCATCCCGACTGCCCGTCAGCTCCCCGCGAATCACCTCTTCGGCGCGGCGAGCAATCCCTGCGGCACGATCAGAGCGCGAGGTAACCAATGGCCGGTGCGCCACCATCAACACCCGCGCCGAATCTATCAGCAGTAAGCGCCAGAGATGCGGGAGCAGAGAGCTATCGCCATACCAGCAGAGAAGCTCGTTGGCTGACCCGACCGGGCGCCCCTTCTCGACAACCTCTTCAATTCGAAGCGTCAATGGAAGGACTGCCTGTCGGCCACGAATCGCGGCAGCAAAGAAGAGTGGATGAAAGGTCGCGATCGAGCGCCCATCGGTCGTCGTCCCTTCGGGAAAGACGTGGAGCTGTCGGCTTGTACGCAGGCGACGACCAGCAAGATAGACGGCGCGCACGCTGCTCGAGGTGTCGCCACGACGCAGAAAGATTGTCCCCCCAAGCCGTGCCAGCCATCCGATAAGCGGCCAGCCGGCCACTTCACTCTTGGCGACAAAGGTCGTCTCATACCTCGAACCAATGATCAGAACATCAAGGTAACCGAGATGATTGCTGATCAATAGTCCCGGCAGATTCCCACCCATCTCGCGACCTTCATTTTCACGACCATCGACAAGGACCGTAATTCCAAGAATCGAAAGCAGCAGCCGTGACATCCAGCGATGCGCAATAGTCACAAACCTTGTTCGCGCTTCCCACCTTCCGCTGACCAGCAGCAGCAGCAGCCCCGCCGTGACGATCAGGAAAAAGGACTTTATCACCAGCAGAAGCCCCATCAACCGAAGAAGTCGTCTGATACTCCTCATTTCACACCTCGATTTGGGTACACCCCGATTTGGTCACACCCCGATTTGGTAATGGTTGCGGTAACGTTCAGAGAGCTTCTCCATCTCGAGCAGGACCAGGACATCGGCCGTGCCAAATTCGCGATCATAGGCCGGTTCACCACAAACCATGGCGCCGGTTCTCAGATAGCCGCGCAGAATCGGCGATAGTTTACGCTGAATCTGGCGCTGAATCTGGGAATGATCAGAATCGATTGGCATCTGGTCCAGCGACATTTGACAGGATGGAATCGGAGTAACCCGATATTTTTGCGGAGTGAGATAGTTGTCACGCAGGTAACCATAGACCGGCCCGACATCCTCGGGATCGGAATAGTGGAGGCTTCCACAGCCGAAGAGATGGCTGATCCCATTGCGATTGGCATAGCTGGCAATCGCCCCCCACAGAAGATTGATCGTTGTGAATGTACGATGGGAGGCAGCGATGCAGGATCTTCCCAGTTCGAGCAGCTCACCGCCCTCTTCGCGCACCGTTCGACGCAATATCGAAAGATCGAACTCATTTTCGGAATAGAAACCGATCTGCCGCATCGCAACCTCCTGGCGCAGCAGTCGATAGGTTCCAACAACCTTATTAAGCTCCAGATCCCTGACGATCAGGTGGTCACACCACGCATCGTAGGCGTCGGTATCAAATCCACGATCGTACGAGGAGAGGAGTCCCTCCTGAAGCTCAAGATTGAAGACTTCGAATCTGAGCCTCATCGCGGCGTCAATCTCTTCGAAACTGTCCGCCAATCTGACTTCCAGGTTGCCAGTGCGGATCAGCGGGCTTGCGGAATGCAGGACTGTGGTCAACATATGGTTGCTTTACGGGTCTCCTCAATCTTTGTTACCAACCAGATTCGCAGGATATTCCCTGAATGTTCAATGAAAGTTAACCAAATCTTAGATTATGGTTAGGTCTTAATTACCCGCATCTTTTTATTAACGAAAGAGCTTCATAACTAAAGCCGCTGAGAGCGAATCGATTCCTGACTACTTTGCCTGATTGCCGTATCCGCGGCCTGATGGTCAGAATAAACGTGAGAAAAGATCAGGGTAAATAATGTACGCTGGCTGAATCCACC
>JBEIMN010000618.1:0-2359 GCA_040378705.1 Acidobacteriota bacterium | reverse complement strand
CGCTGACAAGGGTCGAGGTCGTCAACTCGGCCGCCCAGACGATGGACGACCTGCTGCGGCAGGTTCCCGGGTTCAGTATCTTTCGGCGGACAAGCAGCCTTGTCGCCAACCCGACAACCCAGGGAGTCTCGCTGCGTGGCGCGGGAGCGACCGGGGCGAGCCGGACGCTGGTGCTGCAGGATGGTATTCCGCTCAACGATGCCTTTGGTGGATGGGTATACTGGGATCGCGTACCGCGTCAGGCGGTCGAGCAGATAGAGGTTGTCCGTGGCGGTGGTTCGGATCTCTACGGTTCGGACGCGCTGAGCGGAGTGATCAACGTCATCAGTCGGAAGCCGGTTGCCCCGGCAATCGATATCGAGGGGTCGCTCGGCAACCGCCGGACTCGCGACTTGAACTTCTTTGCCGGCCGGCAATGGAGAAGGCTCCAGGCGACAATCAGCGGCGAATCATTCCGAACTGACGGATACTACCTGATCGCGCCGGATCGACGCGGAGCAGCCGACGACCTCGCTGGATCGAAACATCGGGCTATTTCGACCCGACTGAGCTACCAGCAGAGCGACAATGCCAGTCTCTGGATTCGTGGCGCCCTCTTCGATGAGGATCGCCGCAACGGAACGCGGCAGCAATACAATGACACGGCAACCGAGTCACTCGCGATTGGCGGGCGAACTCGAACCGCTGACGGGAGCGAGTGGAACCTGTCGATCTTCGCCAACCAGCAGCGCTTTCATCAAAGCTTTACGTCTGTCGCCGCCGGCCGGGCGACAGAGGCACTGACGCGGCTCCAGTTCGTCCCCTCGCGTGATGCCGGATTCTCGTTCAACTGGTCGCGAGTCAGCTTCACGCGCCACACGCTGGTCGCCGGAGCAGACCTGCGCGGGGTTCGGGGAACGAGCGATGAGACCATCTACACGGCGGGTCGGCCAACACGTTTCGACAGCGCTGGCGGGCGACAGCGCCGGGCAGGGTTCTTCGCCCAGGATATAATCTCAATCTCGACGAAATGGCAGCTTGCGGCAAGCGCACGCATCGACCAGTGGCGCGACTCCTCCGCCGCGGCCGTTCAACGCGCCCTCTCGACCGGAGTCATGACGCCGCGGTTCTTCACGCCGCGAAACGCGAGCGCTTTCAGTCCGCGACTCTCACTCCTCTATCGCCCGACAGAGGGTCTGACGCTGCGCGCCGCCACCTACCGCGCATTCCGTGCCCCAACCCTCAACGAACTCTACCGCGAATTCAGGGTCGGCGACACGCTGACGCGCGCCAACGAGAAGCTGACCGCCGAGCGGCTTACCGGAGGCGAGGTCGGCGCCGCCTGGAACCTTGCCGGGCGAACGCACCTCCGCCTCACCGGTTACTGGACAGAGACGCGTGATCCGATCATCAACTTCACCGAATCGATCACCTCCGCCCTCATCACCCGGCAACGTCGCAACCTTGGCCGGACACGCTCGAGCGGCCTCGAGGCCGAATCAGAGTTCAGGCTGACTGGAAACTGGCGCCTCACCGCCGGCTACCTCTTCGCTGATGCCACCGTCCGGCTTGCTCCACAGGATCCGACCCTGGTCGGACTCCTCATTCCACAGGTTCCACGACACCAGTTTACGCTCCAGACAAGTTACAGCAATCCGCGCTATCTGACCGCCGCCTTCCAGTTCCGCGCTTCCGGCGCCCAGTTTGATGACGACCGGAACCAGTTCAGTCTTGCGCGTTTCGCGGTCTTCGATGTCAATGCGTCGCGGCGCCTTGGAAAGTTTATCGAGATCTTCGTCGCCGTCCAGAACCTCTTCGATCAACGATACGCCGTCGCCCGCACCCCGATCGAGACGCTTGGAATGCCGCGAATGGTCCGTGGTGGGCTCAGATTCAATCTCGCGCAATAGCCTTTACGCCCCATGCCCCCGTCTGCTCATTTTTTGACAAACGAGGGCATGGTCACGGCGCGATAGTCTGTGGCCTGGCGTGAGAGTCTGGTATAAAGTCCGGCCGCCCGCCCGGCGATCAGGTAGAGGCCATAATTCGGCAGCCAGCCATCGCAGTCCGAATCGCCGGCCTCTCCCGCCTGGTAGGGTTCGACTTCAAAGAATCGTTGAGCTACCCAATGCTCCGGGACGACCTTGTCGAGGGTCTCCCGCCAAATCTCCGGGGTGACAAAGGGGCCGACAATGACCGAATCGCCCTCGCAACCATAGACCGATTTCAGAACCCAGTCCGACTGGCGGAGGGCCGCCGGATCCATATCGACCAACCGGCGTGTCTCCGGAATAAGATCCTCGATCACCTGCCGCGCGGCGGGCGAAAATTGTGATCGGTACTCCCAGAGGAGCGCCAGCGAATGCTTGTTCTGGGTTAT
>JBEIMN010000617.1:0-2361 GCA_040378705.1 Acidobacteriota bacterium | reverse complement strand
GTTCATCGCACGCGCTTGTTGGAGGGTATGCCGGGGCGGCGGTTGCCAAGTCCGGGTTTGGGGTTCTGCTGTGGAGCCAGTGGCCTAAGGGCTGGCCGGGAACTCTCTCCTTCATCGTCATTGCGCCGCTGCTTGGCATGATTCTTGGAACGACACTAATGGTGATCGTTGCCTGGACCTTTCGTAAATTCGCGCCGAGCCGGGTCGATCGGATATTCCGTGTCATGCAGATCCTCTCTGCCTCACTCTACAGCCTCTCCCACGGACTGAATGACGCTCAGAAAACGATGGGAATTATGATGGCAGCACTGGTAACCGGTGGCTTTCTTTCAGCGCAGTCGGATATTCCGACGTGGGTAATCCTGTCCGCGCACGCGGCGATCTCGCTCGGAACGCTCTCTGGCGGGTGGCGGATCGTCAAGACGATGGGAAGCAAGATAACCAAACTGCGGCCGGTCGGTGGTTTCTGTGCCGAGACCGGAGGCGGCATCGCGATCATCTTCGCCTCGATATTTGGAGTCCCGGTCTCAACGACGCACACGATCACCGGGGCGATCGTTGGTGTCGGCTCTGTCCACCGCCTCTCAGCGGTCAGGTGGGGGGTAGCAGGCACGATCGTCTGGGCGTGGATACTGACCATTCCGATGGCGGCATTGATCGCCGCCGCCTGCTTCTGGACGCTCTCGATCTTCTTCTAAAAGACTAGGGCCAGTTGAGCCGGCTCAACTGGCCTGCTAAAAACATCCCCGCTTGCTGTTCGTGACTTCACCGTTGTCTTCATGATAACTGATGGCTGATCGAGTCAGTCAAATACCTCGCCCATTCTGTGGCCTTTATTCGCATTCTTCCTTCCGTGGCCTTCCGTGTTCTTCCGTTGCCTCAATTGGTTTTTTCCCCTTCCGTGGCCTCAATTGTTTTTTTTCCCTTCCGCGGCCTCAATTAGTTTTTCCCTTCCGTGGCCCCTCCTTGCCCCTTTCGCTGCGATAAATGACTGATTGTGCGATATGCGTGGTAGTAGTTCATAACCCTAAAAACATAGTCTTTTGTCTCCCGCTTAAGAATCTCGATGACGTGGCGGTCAAGTTCGTGGCTCCGGGAGCGTGCGATCCAATGGGTTGTCGACTCTTCGCTGCCATTGTAGGCGGAGGCGATCATTGCCGGTGTCGTGACGTTTGACTGAAGATTACGAACGTAACGAACCCCGAGCCGAAGCGAGGTCTCGACGGTAAAGAGATCATCGATCTCGAAATCGCGCAACCTGAGTTGGTTAGCCATCGCGATGGCGGTTGGAGCAATGAACTGGAGGATGCCGCGCGCGGCGACCTCGCTGACAGCGCCGCTTCGAAAGCCGCTCTCCTGACGGGCAAGGGAGATCAGCAGTAGCGGATCGATCTGGTTTCCCGCCGTTAGCCGGGCCAGCAGCTCGCTCCACGGCTGTGGATAGAAGAGTCGCCGCCATTCGGTGGGCAGCAGTTCCGGGCGATAATCGGCGGGTAGTGCGTTGAGAATCGGATCAGAATACCTGAGGGTCAGATCGGCACAATCGCCACGTGCGCAGTACCAGGCGATGGTCTGCGGAGTGGCGCCGCTGGCGGCCAGTTCCGGGCCGGCTTCGTCTTCGAGGCCAAGGCTGAGCAACTCCGCGGCCAGTGACTGGTGAGAGGCGGGATCAACCGAGCGTGTAACGGTCTGGAGGTTGAGCGCCGGCAACTGATAACCGCGCAAACGGGAGTAGGCCCAGCGCAGAATCGCGCCCATTTCAGCCTCTGCCTGCTTGTCGAGTGAAAAACGGAGTGCCTGAGTGGCAGCAGACTTTGCCGCTGCGGCATCCTGCGTACCCGCCGCAGCCCGTGCACGGCGTGCGGCGGAGAGAGACCGCTCCTGATGGGCCGCAATCAGTGCTCGTGCCTCCGCCGTCCGTCCCAGTTCACGAAGGCGTGCTGTCGCCTGTCTGCCATAGTATCCAGTCGCCCCGAGGCGCCCCTCAGGCAATGAGAGATAGAGCCTGACAGCATCATCGTAGCGCCGGAGTCTCTCCAGGCAGTATCCGCGCAGGAATTCGACCTCGACCTGGCTTGTCGTCGCACTCAACCCGCGAACGTCGAGTGAGCGTGCGCGAAGTTCATTCAAAGCCGAAAGGGACGCGTCATAGTTCCCCTCCGAAAGATGGATTCGCGCCGCGCCAAAAATGGCCGTCACCGCAAAGAATTGATCGCCAGAATAGGCCTTCGCGCGTTCGACCCACTCGAGGGCTTCCCGCAACCGTCCGGCAGTCCGCAGCGTATCGATGGCGTTGAGGCAGGCGTATCCGGTGAAGCGGCTCCCTGGATAACGCTTCAAAAAAAGCTCATAGCGTTCAAT
>JBEIMN010000616.1:0-2363 GCA_040378705.1 Acidobacteriota bacterium | reverse complement strand
GGGCCAGGGTCGTGGTGTCGACGATCGCACCAGCCACTCCAGATGAGCCGTCGATGCCATCGGTACCGGCGCTCAGGATTGCGACCTCGTCCAGTCGGTTGTCGATGGCGGCGCGAAGAACGAACTCCTGATTTCTCCCGCCCTCTCCATCACCACGAACCGGGCAGATCACCTCACCTCCGGAGATCAGGCAGACGGTCTTTCCGGGATTGGCGACCCGCAGACGCTCAAGCCGCGCGAGGTGCTGTCGGGCCATCTCCTGCACATCACCCTCAACCAGATCCTCCGCGATCTCAACCACGCAGCCGTGGACCTGCTCTGCAATACCCGCCGCGATACGGAGTGCGGCACGATTGTCGAGCAGGAGATGGCTCGTGCGACGATTCGGGCTGCCCTGCGCCGGGTCTTGTCGGCGTGGCATCTCCGGAAGCTGACCACTGCTGATCAACTCGACGACCCGGGGCGGGAAATGGCGCAGCAGGTCGTAGCGGGCGACAATCCGTTCAAAGTCCGCTCGCGTCGCGACACCGGCAAGAGTCGGCCCGGAAGAGACAGTCGCCAGGTCGTCGTGATTGACATCCGAGACGATGAGGGTTACCTGCCGCGCCCGCGGCGCGGACGCTGCCAGCCGCCCGCCCTTGACGGCGGAGAGGAAGCGCCGAACGATATTCATCTCACCGATCACCGCCCCACAACCGACCAGAATCCGATTGACCTCCCGCAGGTCTTCGAGTGTCAGCGCGTCGCTGACCGGCTTCTCGAAGAGCGCCGAACCTCCGCCCGAGATCAGAAACAGGACGAGTGTCCGGTCATCATCCACTTCGCGCAACAGATCCAGAACCGCGCCGGCAGCATCGAGGCTGCCCTGGTTTGGAACCGGGTGCCCCCCGGTAAAGAGCCGGAATCGCGCTGGTACAGCGCCGGACTCCTCGTTCGTCGCGATGATTCCGGTCGTCAGGCTCGCTCCAAGCGCACGTGCCGCACCTCGCGCCATCGGCAGTGCCGCCTTACCGATCGCGATCACGACAATCGGCCAGTCAGCCCCGCGCCAGTCAGCCCCGCATTCGATCACCTCGTCGACCACACGCAATTCGGATGATCGTAGCTCGATCGCTCCCTCGACCACCGACTCAACCTCGATCGCCGCAATCGTCGCCCGAAAAATCTCCAACGCAATTCTGTTCAAATCCATAAAGTGACAACCTCTGCTTACGGCTTCCGGCCGCGCCATCGCCGGCGAAATTCCGATCCGGCGGAAGCTTCGCCTTCGCCTTGCAGCGAACCTGATCCTGTGTTCTGATCGGATTTAGCCCAAATTTAAATTTAATAATACAGCACTCATACGGAGGTCAGGAATGAGACTCAAAATAGACCATTCAATCGCAATCTGCTGCTGTCTGGCAATTCTGCTCTGCCTGCCGCTTGCTCAGGCGACCGCCGGAACCCGGCGCACTCGAATGATTGTCTCAACCAAATGGCTGGCCGGCCAACTGAAGAATCGAGAGGTGATCGTCCTCCAGGTTGGTGCCAGTCGCGAATCTTACGATGAAGGACACATTCCGGGAGCCCGTTTCGTCCCCTTCAGCGAAATCGTCATGCCGCGTGACGGAGTGTTGAACGAACTGCCCCCGGTCGAAAAACTCTCCGCACTCTTCACACGCCTCGGAGTCGGTGACCGAGCAAGAATGGTGATCTATGGCGATCTCAACGGACTCGCCGCAACCCGGACCTTCTTCACCCTCGACTATCTTGGCCAAGCCGATCGCGCCGCGATCCTTGACGGCGGCCTCGAAAAATGGAAGGCCGAAGGACGCCCGCTCGAAAAAACGGCCCCGACCTATCAGCCTGGTGGCTTCACCCCGCGACTCAATCCATCTCTTGTCGTTAAACTCGAGACCATGCGCGACCTCTCGTGGCTCGCCGTGAATACTGACGACTCCAACGTCCTGATTATCGATTCGAGATCGCCAGATGTCTACGCCGGATCGGCGGAGAAGAAGACCGGCCACATCCCCGGAGCCGTCAACTGGTTCTGGATGGATCATCTGTCCGGAACCACCGTCCGGACAATGAAGCCGATCGCCGGGCTGCGAAAGATCTATGCCAGCCTTGGAGTCAGACCAGGGCGGCGAATCGTCACCTACTGCAACTCCGGCATGCAGTCGTCACACACCTACTTCACCCTCAGGTACCTCGGCGTCGATGCCCTGGTCTATGATGCCTCGATGCCCGAATGGAGCAAGGCTCCCGGCGCGCTCATTATCAGCGGGCCAGCGCGGAAGTAGCCTGATTCACCTCACGCTCATTAATAATGGCATACTGGCAAAAGCCAAAGGCGCCGACGGGAGCTGAGACCTCTCTCC
>JBEIMN010000615.1:0-2363 GCA_040378705.1 Acidobacteriota bacterium | reverse complement strand
GGTCACGCAGTTCCGCCTCATCCGCCGCCTCGACCGGAACGATCCGGACATCCGCCCCCCTTCGCCAGCCGCCGGGTCAGTGCCTCTTCGTCAAGCCCCATCGCCTCTTCAAGTTTGAGGTAGACTACACCACCAGTCATCCCGGAACAGAGCCACGGCCCCGGATCACCAAGGACGAGACCGCGACCACTCGTCATGTACTCAAAGGCAAATCCCTTGATGTTGGCGCGCGAAGCGATGCAGCCAAGATCATCACGCAGCGGCTCGCGCAGCCGACCGGCAATGATCAGGTCAGCACCCGACAAACGTATTCCGGCCCGCGAATCCGCATCACCCTGAACAATCAGGGTGCCACCCTGCGCGCCATAGCCGAAACACTTTCCAACCGAACCATCCACCCGCAATCCGTTGTGATTCATCCCCTTCAGGATGGCAATCGTCCCACCACAACTGCTCTTCGCCGCGCTGTCCTGAACGCCACCCTCGATGATGATATCGACTCCGTCTATGTTGTAGGCTCCAAGCCCATTACCAGTGATCGCCCCCTCGTTGAAATTGAGCAGCGCACGCTTGAAATGCGCCGGCAACTCCCCACTGGTCTGCGCCCGTGCAAGTCTTCCGGCAAGGTGGGTTCCAAGTGATCTGTCGACCGACGAGACCTTGTCGTCCTCATAGATCGAGATCGACTTCCCACGCTCGATCAGGCTCCAGATCTCATCCGTGACAAGTTTCGTCAGCGCCGTCCGCGGACGATGCGACCGGCCAATATGATCCTCTCGCAACTCCTCCGGCTCGTATGTCTCCGAGTTGTCAACCCCAGAAAGCAGATAGGAGAGATCGATCGAGTCGTTGCCGCGCGTCTGCTTCATGAGATCCGACCGACCTACCAGATCCTGCGTCCGGTGGAACCCAAGGCGCATCGTCCAGAGACCGATCTCGTTGATGACGTGACCAAAGAAGTTGACCAGCCCGTCAACCGACTTGTCGTACTCTCGCGGAACATACTTCTTCGCCCCACCAGCCATCGCATCTTCAACCGTCGGAAAGTGAGCGGTGATGCCGACGTGGCACGTTCCGGTATTACACTCACGGCAGCTGGTACAACCGACCGCCGCCATGGCCATCGTCCCGAAGCCGACGCGGTTCGCCCCAAGCAGCATCAGCTTTATCACATCAGCGCCCGACTTGATGCCACCATCGGCCCATATCTCGACCCGGCCCCGAAGCCCCGCCCTCGTCAACGCGCGGTGCGCCTCCTTAACCCCGATCTCGACCGGCATTCCAACGTGGCGCAACGCGTGCTTACGCGCCGCCCCCGTCCCTCCATCGTACCCGCTGATCGCGATAATATCGGCGTGCGCCTTCGCAATCCCCGTCGCAATCGGTCCGATGAATGGAACCGCCGGGATCTTGACCGAAACCTTCGCGTGCGGATTGGCCGTCTTCAACTCCGCAATCACCTGCGCCAGATCTTCGATCGAATAGATGTCATGGTTGTTCGACGGCGAAAGAAGATCGATCCCCTTCGGTGTATGTCGCGTCTTCGCAATCAGATCCGTCACCTTGAAGCCTGGCAGATGGCCACCCTCGCCCGGCTTCGCCCCCTGGCCAATCTTGATCTCAAGAAAATCGGCCGAATTGAGCAGGTGAATGTTGACGCCGAAACGGCCTGACGCAACCTGCTGCCCCCGAAACTCCTTGTACTTGCCAAGCATGTCCGGGATCTCACCACCCTCACCGTTCATGGCGATGATCTTCAACCGCTTCGCACCCTCCGCATAGGCGCGGAACGTCGTCTCCCCCTGCGAGCCAAACGACATCGCCGAAATGAAGATCGGCGAGCTGTGGTTTCCAATCTTTGTATCAGCCGAATTCCGGGTCACAATCGACCGCTCCTGCAGGTCGAGCAAGTGGCGCAGCGCAACCGGACTCGAAGCCTCGATATCCGACAGCTTCTGGATGAACGTCTCGTAACGCTCCTCCTTCCGTGCAACCTTGCCCGCCGCTCCCCAGATGTACGGCTGACGCCGGTACTCGCGGAGCAGCCCCGAGGTCCCGGACAACTTCGCGACCCCACCCTTCGCCGCCTGTGCCAGCCGGCTCTTCAACCGATCACGCGACTCCTGTTCGATTCGCGCCAACGTCTGCCCGGCCGATTCCGAACCACAATAGTTCTTGATCCCGAAAAGTCCGGCAACCTCTGGCGAAAGACCAATCGAGGCGAAGAGGCGACCATAGCCGTCAAGCTCGTGGATCCCCATCGTCGACATGACCTTCTCGATCCCGGTATGCTGCATCGAAAAAGTGTTACGGAGAGCCTTCCGCGCCGATTCCATATCTGCCGAATCACGCAGCGCAACCTC
>JBEIMN010000614.1:0-2364 GCA_040378705.1 Acidobacteriota bacterium | reverse complement strand
CGGTGATATCGCGATCGGGGCCGGCCTTCGCAAACCCCTCATCGAGCCATTCGCGATAGATCGACATCCGATCGGGAGAAAAGAGTATCGGAAGCCACCCATCAGCGACCTCGGCAGCGAGCGCGACATTTTTGGGGCCGATGGCGGCGAGGTAGATCGGGATCGACGGCCGTTGCGGGTGCATGATCAACTTGAGCGGCTTGCCAAGACCGCTCCCATCCTGCACCGGGATGTCGTAATGTTCACCGTGAAACTGGAGTGGCTCCTCGCGTCGCCATACTTTGCGAAGGATCTCGACGTACTCGCGCGCGCGTGTGACCGGCTTGCCATAATGTACACCGTGCCACCCCTCGACCACCTGTGGCCCGGAAGCGCCAATACCGAGGAGCATTCGGCCACCGGTCAGGAGGTCGATCGTCGCTGCAGTCATGGCGGTCATTGCCGGCACGCGCGCAGTCATCTGCATGATCGCTGTTCCGACATTGATCTTCTCTGTCTTCGCCGCCAGCCAGACGAGCGGAGAGACTGCGTCAGAGCCGTAGGCTTCGGCGGTCCAGACCGAATGGTATCCGATGCGGTCAGCCTCCCTCGCGAGGGCGACATAGTCGACCGGCACCGATCCCCAGTATCCACAATTCAACCCGAGTCGCATTGCAAACTCCTCTCAGCCCCGGTCCGGAGCCATTCAGCGGCCAGTACAGCCAGTGCAGCCAGTGCGGCCAGTGCTGCTTGCTACCGGACTTTTTGGAGCAGGCTCCGGGCCTCCGTGAGCTCGACCTGATCGATCATCCGGCCATTGAAGAGTGCCGCCCCACGTCCGCGCGCAATGGCCGCCTCCATTGTGACGATGATACTCTCAGCCTCTGCAATCTGCCCTGACGTCGGAGTGAAGACTTCGTTGATGACTGCTAGTTGAACCGGATGGGTGGCTGCTTTTCCATCATAGCCAAGCTGACGGGTCGCAAGGCAGCGCCGACGGACACGGTCGAGATCCTGAACAGCTCCATCAGCCGAATCGTACGCCTTGATCCCGGCGGCGCGTGCCGCCATCAGCAGATGCGAGCGGGCCATCAGAAGCTCCGGCTCGTCCTCTGTCAGCTCACTGCCAAGCTCACGGGCAAGATCCGACGCCCCAAACATCAGGCCGGTCACCAGACCATTCGACTCTGCAATCGACCGTGCAGCAAAGATTCCACGCGGTGTCTCGATCAGACAAAGAATCTGCGCCCGCTGCCGATCATCCGATTTGTGGAGCCGCGCATTGATGACCGCGGCGATTGACGTCACATCATCGACCTCTTCGATCTTTGGAATGATTATCCCGCGCGCTCCACCCGAGACCGCGGCTCGCGTATCTTCAAGCCCCCACTCCGTCCGGAGCGAATTTATCCTGACAAATACCTCACGACCAGAAAAATCGACCTCACGCAGAATCTGTGAGACAGTCGATCGCGCGTCGATCTTCTGCTCTGGCGCAACCGCATCCTCAAGGTCGAGAATCAACGCGTCCGCTTCCGACTCCTGTGCCGTGAGGATCATTTTGATCGAACTCCCTGGCACAAACAAAAGACTTCGAAACATCTATTCTCCTTGATTATCCCTCGTCCTGTCAGACCATCGCCGGACGGTGATCGACCACGAAAGTATCATATAAAGCGCTGGAAACGCGGCCGATGCCAGAATCACCGGCCCCGGATCACTGAAGATCCCCGTGACGATCAATATCAACAACATCACCCAGATCAGACAGGTAGCTCTTATCAATCGACTATAATGCCCACGATAGGACGGATACAAATAAAATGACGGAATGAAGGTCAGTATCGAAAGAAGCAGGATGATCGCCAGACTCAGCCAGACCGGCGGACTCAGCCAGTAGAGATAGATGGCCACAACATTCCAGTATGACGGAAAACCTAAAAAAAGGTGATCCTCCGTCTTGGCCTCTGTCTGGGAGAAACCGTAGAGGCTCGCAAGCAGCGGGACGACCAGCCACCACCCATACGACTCCGGAACTACCCCTGCCCGCCACATAAAGAGTATTGGAAGCGACGTATAGGTCTGGTAATCGATGATGTCGTCCAGTCGCCGCCCATCAAATCCGGGCAAGACATCCCTGACACGCCAGCGCCGCGCAAGAGCGCCATCGGTGGCATCGATCAGCGTCGCGAGGATCATCATTCCAATCGCCGCCCGGAAAGCGGACTCCCCACCACGAATGATCATCACCGCCATAACGGCGGCGACAACAATTCCCGTCGCCGTGTAAAGATGAACACTCCAGGCTTTAAGCTTCTCCGCGGTCGAAGGCATCGAGTTCTCCGTAAAATTCCAGGTGGTCGGTGACAATTGACCTGTCAGCCG
>JBEIMN010000613.1:0-2368 GCA_040378705.1 Acidobacteriota bacterium | reverse complement strand
CTGCGTGCCATCTGACCACCCTTGCCCGGTTTCAATTCAATATTATGAATCTGCGTACCGAGAGGGATGTTTCTGATCGGCAGAGCGTTACCAGTCAGGATATCCGCTTCGGGTCCTGAGAGTATTGCCTGTCCGACCTGGATTCCAACCGGAGCGAGAATGTAACGCTTCTCACCATCGGCATAGTTGATCAGCGCAATGCGCGCCGATCGGTTTGGATCGTACTCGATAGTCGCAACCTTGCCTGGAATTCCAAACTTATCACGCTTGAAATCGATGATCCGGTACTGGCGCTTATGACCACCACCACGATGGCGTACCGTCATCTTGCCAAGGTTATTACGGCCACTAGTGCGTTTCTTACTGTCAAGCAGCGGCTTATACGGCTGATCCGTCGTCAACTCATCGTTGGTCAGGTATGTCTGATACCGCCGGGCTGGACTTGTTGGTGTTAGTTTCTTAATTCCCATCGACTTCCCCTTCCGTACGCCTCATCAAATGGAGTCCGCGTAATCAACAACATGGCCAGGCTTCAAAGTTACATAGGCCTTTTTCCAGTCGGGCTTTCGTCCAACGGTGCGGCCACGTCGAACCTGCTTGCCACGATAATTGATCACCCGAACCTGATCCACCTTGACCTTGAAGATCGTCTCGACCGCAGCCTTGATGGCATGCTTTCCGGCATCCTGAGCCACACGGAAGGCGAGAACCTGGCGATCGCGTTTGATGTCTTTCTTATTCTTGCTGTCACGGATAGTGTTGGTGCTCTCTTCTTTCATCTCGAGCGCCTTCTCCGTAATCAATGGCGCTTTGAGCACATCCCAGATCGTCTTCATAGAATTTTCCTCGGGCTCCTCTGGTTTTTCGAACTCTCGACTTGAGGATATCTCCGTTATTCCGGCCTCCGGGCCATCAGTTACTCAACCGCTCCTGGAGAAGACTAATTGCTTCGCGTGTGAAGACAATCTTCTCGTGGTAGAGAACGTCATAGATGTTGACGTTCAGATCTGCGGTGACTTTAACCCCGGGCAGATTGCGCGAGGAGAGAACAAGGTTTGGTGCCGGAACGAGCTCGACGATGAGAGTTTTTGCATTCCATCCCATCGACTTGGCTACACCAGCGAAAGCCTTGGTCTTGGCAGTCTCGAGATTGAGGTCATCAACAACTACCAGGTTACCTTCGCGCAGTCGCTCAGAAAGTGCGGACTTGAGTGCCCCGCGCTTCATCTTCTTGGGCAGCTCTGAAGACCAGTCACGCGGCTGTGGGCCGTGAACGTTACCGCCACCCTTCCAGAGTGGTGAACGGATACTGGCTATACGGGCGCGTCCCGTGCCCTTCTGCTTCCAGAGTTTCCTGCCGCTACCCGAAACATTACCCCGGGTTTTGGTCTTGACCGTCCCCTGTCGCTGGTTGGTCAGGTAGTTTTTAACAGCGTCGTAAATCAGTGCCTCATTCAACGGAGCGGCAAAGACCTCATCATTCAGCTCGAGCTGTCCGACTGACTCATTTTTTAAATTCTTGACTTCTACTGTTGGCATCGCTGCCCTCTCAGATTAAGTGAAGCAGGCTGACCAGTGGCCAGATACTCCGAATATTAGTCCACATCTTTCTTTTTGATCAGAACGATTGCCCCGGTTGGTCCCGGAACTGCGCCTTTGATCAGCAGAAGATTCTCGTCTGTATTGACGCGCATGACCTTCAGATTCTTTATCGTCTTGCGTTCAACACCCATGTGACCAGCCATTCGCGTGCCCTTGATGACACGTGAGGGGTATGCCGAAGCTCCAATTGAACCTGGCGCGCGGTGAAACATCGAGCCGTGAGTGGCGCGACCGCCACCAAATCCGTGACGCTTCACAAACCCGGCAAAACCACGACCCTTACTGGTACCGATGATGTCAACAATGCCGTTCTCGGCAAACTGATCGACAAGCAGTTTGTCACCGATCTTTATCGATCCGACACCACCTTCAAGCCGAAACTCGCGAAGAATACGAGTCGGCGGAATGCCGGCTTTCGCGAAGTGCCCCTTCATCGGCTTATTGACATGACGCTGTGCTTTCTCTTCCACCAGACCGACCTGAACTGCTTCATATCCGTCGGTGGAAGCCGTCTTGCACTGTACGACGACGCAGGGACCTGCCTTGATCACAGTGACGGGTGTAACGGTCCCGTCAGGCGCGAAAATTTGAGTCATCCCCAGTTTTTTACCGATTATTCCGTTGACCATTTGTTTAGCACTCCGGTGACCGTTTCGGGAAATTCGTGGATTTGCCGGAAAGCAGTCTGGCTATTCCAGATTCTACTATCGACCTAATCCCTAGCTTCCGGGGTTGATTCTAATCCCGTCTCGGCTGTTAATGCCGG
>JBEIMN010000612.1:0-2379 GCA_040378705.1 Acidobacteriota bacterium | reverse complement strand
TCCGAACTCGCCACCCCAGACGACGATCGTATCGTCTAGCAGGCCCCGCTGCTTCAGATCCTTGACCAGCGCCGCGCAGGCCTGGTCCGTATCCTTACAGTTTTTGGTCAGATCACGAACGAGGCTTCCATGCTGATCCCAGGCTTCGTGGAAGATCTGGACGAATCGGACGCCCTTTTCGACGAGGCGCCGCGCCATGAGCACCGAGTTGGCGAAGGATGGCTTTCCGGGTTCGGCGCCATACATTTCAAGGATGTGCTTTGGCTCCTTCGAAATATCGATCAGTTCCGGGGTGCTTCGCTGCATCTTCAGCGCCATCTCGAATGAGCTGATACGGGTCGCGATCTCCGGATCACCGACACTCCCAAGCCGCATGCGGTTGAGCTTGCCGATCGTCTCGACCGAATCCTGCTGAAGCGTCTCGTCGACTCCGCGAGGATTGCTGAGGTAGAGGACCGGATCACCGACATTCCTGAACTGGACACCCTGATAGACAGTGGGCAGGAAGCCGCTGCCCCAGTTGCTGTTTCCCCCGCTTGGCCCCTTGCTGCCGGTGCTGAAGACGACGAAGGCCGGCAGATCATCGGCCTCACTGCCCAGCCCGTAGGTGACCCACGAACCAAAACTCGGCCGTCCGAAGATCATCGACCCGGTGTTCATCATCAATTGACCCGGCGCGTGGTTGAACGCGTCGGTGACCATCGATTTGACGATCGCGATGTCGTCGACAATCTGCGAAGTATACGGAAGAATTTCCGAGACCTCGGCCCCCGATTTTCCATATCGCGAAAACTTGAACTTCGGCCCGAGCAGCTTCGAATTTGGATTGATGAAGGCGGAACGATACCCCTTCAGCAGCTCGGCCGGCGGCAGCGTGCCGTCGAATTTCGTCAGTGCGGCCTTATTGTCGAAGAGCTCGATATGGCTTGGGCCACCGGCCATGAAAAGATAGATTACATTCTTTGCCTTTGGCGCGAACTGCGGCTTTTTCGGGGCAAGCGGATTGACTGCCCCCTGGGCGAGTCCATTTTTGCCCAGAAGGTGATTGAGGGCGAGGGCCCCCATTCCGACACCACACTGTTCGATAAACCAGCGGCGATTTGATTTGTTCATGGTATTACTCCTCGTGACTGATTGCGTTCAGCGTGAACGGTAGACTGTGCCGGCCTTCATGACAAAACTGAGACGGCGAAGGGCCGAAATCTCGACTGTCGGATTGCCCTCGACCGCGATCAGATCGGCCTGCAGGCCAGGCCTGACAGTCCCGATCTCCTTATCGAGGTGGAGCACACGGGCATTGACCGAGGTCGCGGAGCGGAGGGCCTCGACCGGTTGCATGCCGTGTCGGACCATCGCCTCGATCTCCCGGACGTTATCACCGTGTGGAAAGACGCCGACATCGCTGCCGGATGAGATGGTGACACCGGCGGCGAGGGCCGCCTTGAAGGCGCGTATCTTGGCCGCCTCCCGTGCGCTGCCGGCCTGACTGCCGACGGAGAGGGTTGGGCAGAGGGCGACGCCTTTCTCCTTCATCAGTTGAAAGACCTCGGCCGTCCCCTCGTCACCGTGCTCGATCGTCTCGACCCCGGCAAGTGTTGCACGGCGAATTCCCTCTGCCGTCGTCGCATGAGCAGCGACCGGGATGCCAGCGCTTCGCGCGACCTCGACGACAAGTCGTATCTCGTCTGTGGTAAAGGTCGGGGAGGCCGTCGGGCCTCCCCAGCGATAGTCGGCATAGATCTTGATCCAGTCGGCGCCCTTGCCAATCTGCGAACGAACTACACGCATCAGATTGTCGATGCCGTCGGCCTCCTCCGCGCCCTGCGGAACATTCCATTCGCTGGCATAACCCTTCGGCCCATAGCTCCCGGTTGCGACAATCGCGCGCGTACTGACCAGCATCCGCGGACCGGGGATTATCCCCTCCCTGACTGCCTGCTTCAGCCCGACATCGGCGTAGCCCGCCCCCTCTGTCCCCAGATCACGAATCGTCGTGAAGCCGGAGAGGAGCGTGTCGCGAAGATGATTGGTTGCCCGGGCGACGCGCAGGCTGAGATGTTCCCGTGCCACCTGATCGTTCCAGGGTGTTTCGTTGTATGGATGGAGCAGGACGTGCGAGTGTGACTCGATCAGGCCGGGCATCAGCGTCGCTCCCGGCAGCTCGATCACCTTCGCGCCGGCCGGAATCCGGTTGACGTCGACGACCGCTTCGATCCGCTCACCTCTGATGATGACGGCCACCCCCTCGCGCAACTGCGCTGACTCGCCATCGAAGACGCGCGCCGGCTTCAGTGCCGTTAGCGTTTCTGGTCTGTCAGCTGCTGATTGCGCCAAAACTGGCGGGCATAAAAGGGCAATGAATAGAAGAGCTCTGATCAT
>JBEIMN010000611.1:0-2384 GCA_040378705.1 Acidobacteriota bacterium | reverse complement strand
CGCACAAAGCCGCTTTGAGATAAAATGGAGCGGAGAGACTGCTGTCAGAGCTGTGTCTGGTGGTGAGTGGCACTGAGTGCCACTACTTGCCACTGCGTGGTAACAGTGAAAAGTGAAGACATGCGGGCCGGAGGCCCGCGCACCCAGGGGGCCCGTCGCCCTGGAACGGAGAGGAAGATAATTGGGGTGGTCAGCAGGGAAGGAAGTGGTCGAGTGTCGGGCCCTTTTCGCGGCGCAGCTTACCCTCGGCAACCGCCAGATCAAGATTGGCAATCGTCGCCGAGACGGCAAGGAAGCGGTTCACATCATCAACTCTCGAACTGGGATAGAGCAGGTGCGACATCTCCCAGGCTGTTATGCCATCCGCCGGAACCATCCCGATCACCTTCTTCAAACGATTGTCGAGATGCCTTACAAGTCCGTGAAAATGCTCCTCGTAATCGGTGACCTCTCTGCCGTGCGCCGTCAGCAGCAGCGTTGGCGCGCATCTCCTGATCCGCGCCAGCGAGACCAGGTACTCACCAAGCGAGGGAAAACGCTTTGAGTGATCGAGTGGATCGGCGCTCAGCACCGGATTCGGCGTAATCGTCTTCAGGATCGTGTCTCCCGCAATCATTACCCGGTTCGCTTCCCGGAAGAGGCAACTGCTTCCCGGCGTGTGTCCAGGGGTATGAATCACCCGCCACGAACCTGTCGCGAAGATGAACTCCGCCCCGTCATCGAATGGCTCGATATCCTCCACCGGGTCGGCATAGCGGCTGATCAACTCGTATCGTGCGGCCATCAGATCGATCTGCTCACCCGGAACCCCGACTCGCTCCAGCAGCTCCCGGTCGACTCTGCTGTGCCGGTCCCGCGAAATGTTCCCATACTCCCACTGATGAACATTGACACGCGCTCCTGACTCACGCTGAATCACTCCGGCCAGCCCGCAGTGATCTTCGTGTGTATGGGTCAGAATGATTCGCCTGATGTCCGAAACTACCAGCCCGTTGAGCCGAAGCTGGTGGCGCAAAGCCTCAAGCGCCTCCTCCGTCTTTGGCCCCGTATCGATCAGTGTCAGTGGATCCTCGCGGATGAGATAGATATTGATCGGCCCGACCGGAAACGGAGTCGGAATGGAGAAGGGGAGGATCTTCATTTGGAATCTGCTATTCTCTCTGAACCGCCAACGGTCCCAACGGTAAACAAACCCCACGGTAAAAAACACGGTCCGGGCGGAGTAGCCGGAGCATTATCCCGCAATACTCCGGCAGAATGAAACTTTTCGAGCGGGATCGGTCGTCACAATGGTCACGCCGATCCCATCGAAAGGGGCCTTGCGGGCAATCAGAACGCGTAGCCGCCGTCAGCCACAACCTTGTCGGCAATCCGTTCGCGGATCGCGGCGGTATTGAGCGGGTCCTGTCTGGTGAAACGCTTCAGCGCGGCGAGGAGCATCCGCAGTTCGTCGCCCTCCGCAATCGCCGCGAGGGCGTTACGACTGCCGATCTCGATTCGATTGACCGCGTCGTGCGTAAAGAGGCGCGTCGCCTCGATCGCTGTCTGATGCCTGGCCTCACCATCACGCGCAATCAACTTTGACGTCCGCCCGATCGTGCTGTCCATCAGAAAGGTCTCGATGATCACGTCGGCCGTCCAGCCGAGGACCATCTGCTGCTCGGCCAGGTTCTCCCGAAACTTCTGCGCCGCAGTGCCAATCAGCATCAGCGCGACCTTCTTCGCATTTGATGCCAGCTTTCGCTCCCGGGCCAGCGGTGTGTCGTCACCGTCGATTTCGAACGACGGTCCGGCAAGCAGCTCCTCCTGCAACTTCATCGCCGCACCGAAGAGCGGCAGCCCACCCTTCAACGCACGCTTCACCAATTGCCCCGTAATCAAAAGGCGATTGATCTCATTCGTTCCCTCATAGATCCGGTTGACACGGCAATCACGATAAATGCCCTCCGCCGGATAGTCTTCGGTGAAGCCGTTGCCGCCGTGGATCTGGACGTTCTCGTCTGCAACGTAGAATAGTGTCTCCGTGCCGGCGACCTTGAGCATGGCGCACTCGATCGCGTACTCCTCGACCGCCTTGAGTATCTCTGCCGGATCACCCTTGTCGATCGTCTCTTCGCGGGCCTCGATCATTCCGGCCGTTCGATAGACTGCCGATTCACAGGCGTATATCTTGGTCGCCATCTCGGCCAGTTTGTATTTGATTGCGCCAAAGGACGAGATCGGCCGCTTGAACTGCTGACGCTGCGCTGCGTATTTCGCCGACTGCCCAAGCGCACGCTTCGCCCCGCCAATTGCGGCGGCGCCCATCTTGATCCGGCCAAAATTGAGCGTATTGAAGGCGATGTGATGCCCCTTGCCAATCTCGCCGAGCAGCCGATCCTTTG
>JBEIMN010000610.1:0-2384 GCA_040378705.1 Acidobacteriota bacterium | reverse complement strand
TTCTGCCAGTAGTTCTGCCAGTAGTTCTGATGGCGTTGAACCAGATGTTCAGGCAGATCTTAGTGAATATATTCGCGAGGATGCTCTTGATGCTGGCATTGGCCGTCGATTTCAGCGAAACACCTTCATCTTCTTCGGTCTTGCGCTGATCGGCGGATTGATCTGGGGGTTGTTTCGGAAATCGTGGAGCCTGACGAGTGGAATTGCGGTTGGGGGAGTGCTGGCGCTTCTCAACAAGCGCTGGCTCGAAGGCAGTATCCGGTCGATTATGAGGCATGCGATCGCGATGCAGGAGGGGACCGCCCCAAGTCTGCCGCCATTGATGGTCTCTGGAGTAATCTTTCGCTACTTTTTTGTGGCGTTCTGTTTTGGGATTGCGGTCTGGACAGGCCTCTTCCATCCGCTGGGTGTGGCGATCGGGTTTGCCTCATTTGTCGGCGGGGTGATGATCGAGGCTGGGTACCAGATCTACCTGGCGCTAAAATCCAATAGGGACGAATAGTCAATCGTTATGATGTTGCTAAATATTATTCAGGAGCACGAAGCGGGGCACGGTGGGACGGTCGAGCATGCCGCGGCGGCAACAGGTCATGTTGCGGGGGCGGCCGCGCACGGCGCAGGCCATGGCGAACATATTCCATTCATCGTCGTCAAGGTCAACGAGTGGTTCGGACCGGCGGTCTTTGAGTTACAGTCGAAGGTCATGCCGCCAATCTACAATGCGGTGAAGGTCTTTGGAGATCACTGGCCGGGAGAGGGCCGGAGCTACGATCAGTACCTCGCCGACGGCCAGTTGCCGATTCCGACGCAGGTGTTGATGTTCCTCTTCGTCGCGGTCGTTGCCGTGATCGTCCTCGGCATCTTGCGGGGCAAACTTTCGACTGAATCGCCGACCAACCGCCAGCAGACATTCGAACTCGGAGTCGAGGCGGTTCGTGGCATGCTGGTCGACCTGGTCGGTCCGGGTGGTGCAAAGCATTTTCCGGTTGTCGCGACCTTCGGGCTGCTGATACTGCTCTCAAACCTGACCGGAATGCTGCCGGACATGGTCGCACCAACCGCCAACTACAATGTGACGCTGGCACTGGCGATCTCGTCATTCCTTTACTATAACTACGTCGGAATTCGCGAGAACGGACTATTCGGCCATCTTCGCCATTTTGCAGGCCCGGTGCTCTGGTTGGCGCCGCTGATGTTTCCGATCGAGCTGGTCAGCAATTTTGCGCGTATCCTGAGCCTCAGTATGCGACTCTTCGGCAACATATATGGTGAGGAGCAGGTGAGTGGTGCGATATCGGACATGGTCAGCATCGGCGTTCCGGTTCTGCTGATGCCGCTCGGTATTCTGACCTCGTTCCTGCAGACATTTATTTTTATCGTTCTGTCGATGGTCTATCTTGGTGAGGTCTCCCATCATTCAGAGTCTGACCACGCGCCTGGAGCCGCCGGTGGGCACGGCGACGCGGTCGCGCATTAGTTTTATGGCTTAATAGCCGTGGGTGTGGCAGCGGCCATCCCCTTGATTTGGTTCCCGATTGTGCTTAATCAGGGTAAAGTGAAGTTCAATTTGTCGGTTTGGTTGACAACGCAGTGTGGAGCCGGCCCTCCCCCCCGGGAGAGGTTTGGTAAACCTGGCGGCGCCATTCTTCTGAACTCTCTCCAACCTGGTATTTTCGGGTTCCCTGGCCGGATCGAAACTCTTGTTGATCGACGGTGTTTAATACCTGAAGTTCATATCTTTACCGGGATCGGCTTGAGCGGTAGGTTCCCTGATATACAACTGCGATGCACAAGCATCGGACAAGTAGTGTTGGACAAGGAGAAACAATGAAGAGAAATGTTATTCGAATTGGAATGAGCCTGATGGCGGTACTTTTTTCAGCGGTGACGGCGATGGCGCAGGAGCCGGCAGCGGCGGCGAGTGGTGACACGAGCCGTGGTCTTGGTTTCATTGCGGCCGGTGTTGGCTTTGCGATCGCGGCCGGTCTCTGCGGACTTGGTCAGGCGAAAGTCGCCGCGGCGGCTTGTGAGGGAATGGCCCGCAATCCAAGTGCCTATAACCGAATCCAGCTCGCGCTGATTCTCGGTCTGGCCTTCATCGAGACCCTGGTCATCTTCACCTTCGTGGTCGTCCTGATCAAGGTTACCCCTTAATCGAGCCACTATGATAGCCTGAAGTTTCGACTAGTCGGGATTTCTAAAAGAGAGAGCCGAATCCGGAGATTTCCGGGTTCGGCTCTCTCTCTTTTGTGCTTCATTGAAAGGGCGTGACCGAGTGGTGTGATAACGAGATGTCGGGAGGCCTACCCGAAACTGGTCACATTTTTCGATTTTTCAGCATGCCGCTCGAACGCGAGCTCGATTAGTCGATCGAGCAGTTCGCT
>JBEIMN010000609.1:0-2388 GCA_040378705.1 Acidobacteriota bacterium | reverse complement strand
GGGGATCGAAAGATCAGCTACTCGGCGGCGACGATGACCCGGGTCAGGTATCGGGATCAGACTCTGATGGAGTCGCTGCCAACGACCTTCGGACTTCAGCTCGACGGGGCGCCGCCACGGGTTGGTTACTCGAAATGGCGTTACTGGGAAGAGACGCTGCCGGTCCGGGATTGAGATTTCGGGTAAAAACAGGGCTTTAATGCCTTAATTATTACGGACTGGCGATCTTCATCTTCAATCCTGCTTCTGGCCATCTTCGGGCCAGCTTCGGGCCAACTTCGGGCGCACCAACTTCGGGCGCACGACTCGGTCAGGTTGTCGCGAAGATAACTTTTTGATGCGGCTGATAAAGCTGATGAGATCTCGGATGTAAGAGTCCGGGAGTGATCATCGGGCCCCGTATTCCAGCCGGCACCCTTTGCAGTAAAGGGGCTGGGCAAAGGGATACGGGGCCCTTTTTCATCTCTTAGCCTGTTTCGTGTCTGAAGAATGGTGTGAGATATTCCGCTTCGGGATCTGTCCGGTTTGGTACCGTGTGTTATGTTGAAGTGGGAGGCCGAGAGATGCGAACAAAAAAGCTGCCTGATTCTTATAAAGATATCGAAGGCGTTGCCAGTTATTGGTCATATTCGGGTGAAGATCTTCTGATCAGGCTGAAGAGCAGCGTGACGGGGCTGAGTGCGGAGGAGGCCGCGCGACGGCTGGCCGGATTCGGCGCGAATCGGCTTCGCGAGTCGCGCCAGACGCAGGCGCTCATGATCTTCCTTGGCCAGTTTCGGAGCCCGCTTGTTCTGATTCTGGTCTTTGCGGCGCTGGTCTCGATACTGACCCGCGACTGGATCGACGCGGCGATTCTGCTGGCGATCGTGCTGGTGAGTGCCTTTCTCAGTTTCTTTCAGGAGTACCATGCGGGCCATGCGGTCGAGCGTTTACGCCGGCAGGTCAGGTTACAGGCGGCGGTCTGGCGTGATGGAACAGTTTGTCAGATTCCGGCCGACGAGGTTGTACCGGGTGATGTGGTAATGCTGTCGGCCGGCAGCCTGATCCCGGCGGATGGAGTGGTGCTGGAGGCGGACGACTTCTTTGTTAATCAGGCAGTCCTGACGGGTGAGACCTTTCCGGTCGAGAAGAGTCCGGGGATTGCCGAGGCGGACGCTTCGCTCGCCGAGCGCGCCAATTCGGTGCTGATGGGGACGAATGTCAGAACGGGAACGGCGCGTGTCCTGATCTGTCGAACCGGGATGCGGACAGAGTATGGCGAGATTGCGGAGCATCTGAGCCTGCGGTTGCCGCCAACCGAGTTTGAGAATGGGATCAGGAATTTTGGGAATCTGTTGACGCGGTTGATGAGCGTAATGATGTTCATCGTCTTTGCGATCAACGTCGTCCAGCACAAACCAGTCATCGATTCAATGCTCTTTGCCGTCGCGCTTGCGGTCGGGATGGCGCCGGAGCTGCTGCCGGCGATCATCAGCATTACGCTCTCACGCGGCGCACAGCGCATGGCGCGCAACGGCGTTATCGTCAAGCAACTGACAGCGATCGAGAATTTTGGCAGCATGGATGTCCTCTGCACCGACAAGACGGGCACCCTGACGCTTGGAGTCGTCAAGCTGGACGGGGCAGTCGATCCGGTTGGAAAGCCATCGGAAGAGGTGCGGCGCGCGGCCTGGCTCAACGCAAAATATCAGACCGGGCTGATCAACCTGCTCGATGAAGCGATTCTGGCGACCGATCCGTTCGATGTTTCGAAGCTCGAGAAGGCGGAAGAGATACCCTACGATTTCATTCGCAAGCGTCTCAGCGTCGCGGTCGCGACGACAGGTGATGGAGAGCGAAGAATCGATCTTATCACCAAGGGGGCCGTCGAACCGGTCCTCTCGATCTGCACGAAGGTCCGTGAGGGAGTGGATGGCGTGGCCCTGCTCGATGACGCGCGCCGCGCCGCGCTGCTTGAAATGGTGGCGGCGTGGAGCGACAAGGGCTTCCGGGTTCTTGGCGTGGCGACGCGTGAGGTTCCGCCAGGTGACAGGTATTCAGTCGGCGACGAGGTCGGGATGACGCTCGTCGGATTTCTGCTCTTCTTCGACCCGCCGCGTCCGGAAACAGCCCGAACGATCGAGGCGCTGCACCGGCTGGGCGTTGAGTTGAAGATTATCACCGGAGACAATCGACGTGTCGCGATGCACGTCGCCGGCGAGGTCGGACTGGAGGTTCGTGGGTTGCTGACCGGGGCGGAGCTGAACCGGCTCCACGACGAGGCACTCTGGAACCTTGCCAGCCGGACGACGATCTTCGCCGAGGTCGATCCGAATCAGAAGGAGCGAATAATCTCGGCACTTCGCAAGACCGGCCACGTCGTGGGTTATCTTGGTGATGGCATCAATG
>JBEIMN010000608.1:0-2390 GCA_040378705.1 Acidobacteriota bacterium | reverse complement strand
TTGCCCTGATGGTAGATGCAGAGGTCGAATGGATGCTGCCGGTCGATCTCATCGAAGTGGATCGCCTGCTCGACTCTGCAATGTGGCCGCAGGTCACCGCCCGCCTGCTGCTCGCGCGCCTGGTCGACGAAGACCGTAATCTCGGCCCCCTTCGCCAGCCAGGGCAGCAGCTCGACACTGTAGTCGGCGATGCCGGACTTGCCCGGTGGCAGCGGAGAGAAGTAGGCCAGGCGCATATTAGAACCGTCCATTATTCAGGGGTCGCCACTATTAACGACCGCCGCCAGCGTGCATGAAATATGGCGTATGCCACCACCGAAAGAACCGCGATAATGAT
This sequence comes from Acidobacteriota bacterium, assembly GCA_040378705.1. Taxonomy (GTDB): domain Bacteria; phylum Acidobacteriota; class Blastocatellia; order RBC074; family RBC074; genus CAIOZW01. The sequence goes on along the minus strand of JBEIMN010000608.1, from coordinate 2,053 downwards.
CGCCAGAAACTGTGACGTCGAAAGGAAGAAGACCTCTCCCCGCCAGTCGTCGCGCCAGTACTCGATGATGAATCGCAAAATGGCATAGAGCGTGGCATAAACCAGAATCACCTGCCCCGCGAACTGTCGCCGCCGAAAGAGAACCAGCAGCAGAATCGCCAGCAGAAGGGTCGCAACCGACTCGTAAAGCTGCGTCGGATGGAGGTCGATCGGCGCCAGCAACTCACCCAGCTTCTCCGCCCAGGCACTCTGCTCGACCGGATTGCGCAGGTGCGCGACAATCAACGGCACTCCCGTCAGCTCATGCGCCTTCTCCGTGAAGTGGACGCCAATCGCCGCCGTCGTCGGCTTACCCCAGCAACAGCCCGCTGCAAAGCAGCCCAGCCGCCCGATCGATGTCCCGATCGCAATCCCTGGTGCACAGGCGTCAGCAACCCTCCACCACGGCAACTTATAAATCCTTGTCGCAATCACAGATGCCAGTACCGCCCCAAGAAATCCACCATAAAAGACCCCTCCCGAGCGAAAGAAATCGAGGGAGAAGATCTGGCGCGGATTGTCTCTGTAGTAGAGATTCCACTCCGTAATCACCAACAGCAGCTTTGAACCGATCAGTGAGGCCGCCAGAACCCAGAGGCCCAGATCGTAGGCGCGCTGCTTGTTCAAGCCATCGCGCTCCGCCAGCCTCGCCATGAGAATCAGCGCGACGATGAAGCTGAGTGCCTGCAGAAATCCGTAGGTGTTGATTGTGAATGCTGTCCCGGGAATTTTAAATAGTTCAGGAAACATCTCTTTGAGCCGCCCGTTCTTCAATAATCAGTTGCAGTGCAAGCAGACCGGCGCCAACGCATATCGCCGCATCCGCCACATTGAAAGTTGGCCAGGTGTAGACCTCTGCCCAGTGGAGATCAATGAAATCGACCACCTCACCCAGCCTTATCCGGTCGATCAGGTTCCCGATTATCCCGGCCAGCATAAGCGAGAACGCCATATTCAAACCGACCTTGCGAACCGGAGTCCGCCACTGATAGGCCGCAACCATCGCCGCTGCCAGCAGTGACACTCCCGCCAGAATATAGCGTATCTCCATCTCACTGTCAGCAAAAAGACTGAAGGCGACACCGCGATTGGTCGCGTAGGTCAGCCGGAAAAATCCGGGAATGACCTCGATCAGAAAGACCGGTTTGAGCACCACCGTCGCCCAATACTTGGTCGCCTGATCGGCGATCAGCAGAAGCAGCGTCGTCAGCAGATAGCCGAATCGGAGCGCCATCAGGCCAGATCCCTCTCATCGAGACTCGTTACACACCGCAGACAGGCACCCGGATAACGCGCATCCGTGCCGACATCGATCGTGTAGTTCCAGCATCGATCACATTTCTCGCCGGCGGCCTTTCCGATCGTCACCGCGAGCGTCGGCCCATCGACCAGCTCAACCTCTGAAACCAACAGCAGAAAGCGCAATCCCTCACCAAATGAAGCCAGGAATTGACGCGTCTCAACATCAGCCGTCACCATCACTCTGGCTTCCAGCGGCGATCCGATCAGCTTTCCGGTCCGCGCCTCCTCGAGCGATTTGGTGACAATCCCGCGAATCTCGATCAGCCGGTCATAACGCGCCAGCAAAGCCTCATCGCGCCACGCCTCCTCCACCGCTGGAAAGACCGTCAGATGCACAGAGGCCGCCTCGGTGAGCGCCCCCGGAATGTTCTCCCAGATCTCGTCCGCCGTGAAGGCCAGAATCGGCGACATGAGCCGTGTCAGCCGGTGAACTATCTCATACAACGCCGTCTGCGCCGAACGCCGCCCGGTCGATCGCGGCGCGGCAGTGTAGAGATGATCCTTCAGAATATCAAAATAGAGCGAGGAGAGCTCGATCGTCGCATAGGAGTAGAGCGTCTGGTAGACCTCCGTGAAATCATACCGCTCGTACGCCGCGACGACCTTCCGCGTAGTCTGATCCAGCTTGGCAAGTGCCCAGCGATCGATCTCCTGCATCGCCCCGTAATCGATCCGATCACGGGCCGGATCAAACCCGTCAAGATTTCCAAGG
>JBEIMN010000607.1:0-2400 GCA_040378705.1 Acidobacteriota bacterium | reverse complement strand
CCTTTGACGTAGCTTAATTTTTCCCAGGAGTAATAGGTGGGCACGACTGAAAATTGGCGATACGATTTCCAACCACGGAGAATGGAGGAGAGATGAAGTTAGCGATTCGGGGAGCGAGTCCGGTTCGGACGACGCCATTTCCAGCCTGGCCAATCTTTGACGGACGGGAAGCAGCCGGGCTGCAAGCTGTTCTCGAAAGCCGAAATTGGGGTGGCTACCCGTGTCCGAACGACCTGGCGCGCGAGCTTGGCCGGTTGTTTGCGAAGCATCACGGAGCGGGATACGGTGTCGCGGTGACGAACGGGACAGTGTCGCTCGAGTTAGCGCTCCAGGCAGCGGGAATCGGCTATGGTGATGAGGTGATCGTGCCAGCTTACACCTGGGAGGGTACGGCGGCGGCGGTACTCTTCTCTGGGGCGGCACCGGTCTTTGTCGATGTCGATCCAAACAATTACTGCCTCGATCCGGTGGCGATCGAGGCGGCGATCACGTCAAGAACACGGGCGATTATTCCAGTCCACCTTGGATTCCGTTTCGCGGACATGGACGCGATCATGGAGATCGCGAACCGCCACAAGCTCTTCGTGCTCGAGGATTGCGCCCACGCGCACGGTGCAAAGTGGCGTGATAAAGGGGCAGGATCGATCGGCCATGCCGGCAGCTTCTCGTTTCAGACCAGTAAACTGATGACAGCCGGTGAGGGAGGAATGGTCACGACGAACGACATCGAACTTGCTGACCAGGTGATCCGTCTCGCCAATTGCGGGCGGCCACCACGACGTGAGACAAAGGGACAGCCGGCACTTGGCCACAATTATCGCCTGACGGAGTTTCAGGCAGCCGTGCTGCTGGCGCAGCTCGAGCGGCTCGAAGAGCAGACCTTGCAGCGCGAGCGGATGACCGCCCGACTCGAAGCGGGGCTGGCTGGAATCGAGGGGATATCACTGCTTCCGCGTGATCCGCGAATCACGCGCCAGTCGAGTTACCACTTCGTCTTCAAATATCATCCGGAGGCATTCCCTGGTATTCACCGTGACGCCTTCGTCGTCGCCCTGAAGGCGGAGGGGATCCCGTGCGATGGCCGTTTCTATGAAGCGGTCTATCGCTCCTCGCTCTTCGAATTCGCGGCGGAGAAGTTCCCTGCCTGGGCGGCAAGCCGGCGATTCTACTCCTGTCCGAACGCGGAACGGGCAGGTTACGAAGAGTCCGTCTGGCTTCCACACCAGATCTTCCTTGGCACAGAGGCGGAAGTTGACGATCTGGTGACGGCAATCGGCAAGGTCATCGCCAACATTGGCGAGTTGGCGGACCTTGACGATGAGCGAATCCGGATTCAGAGCATGTCGCGTGCCCAGCGTGCGCTGTTGGAATCGAAGCCGCCATATTGACCACGGTGTCGAGAGACTGAAATCAGGGAGGGTAAGAATGGGCCGTCTTGGAATAGGATTCATCGGGAGTGGGTTCATGACCCGGTTCCACATCAAATCGTTCATTGCCGTGCGAGATGCAGACGTGCTTGGGGTCTGGAGCCCGAATCGAAGCAACGCCGAGGTGGCGGCAGCTGAGGCGCGCGAGCTCGGGGTTGGAGATTGCCGATCGTATGCCTCGATCGAGGAGATGGTAGAGGCCCCGGAGATTGGAGCGATCTGGCTTTGCGGGCCGAATCACAAGCGGATCGAGAACCTCGAGGCGATCGTCCGGACGATCAGGAGTGGACGGGGGAGTCTGATTGGAGTGGCGATCGAGAAGCCGCTCGCTCGAAACGCTGCCGAGGCGCAGCGGGTGATCGATTTGCTCGAGGAGTCAGGATTGTTGCACGGCTATCTCGAGGATCAGATCTTCGAACCGGCGGTGACGCGTGGCCGGGATATTATCTGGCAGCGCGCGGCGGCGCTGACGGGAAGGCCGTACATCGCACGGTGCGCGGAGGAGCATAGCGGCCCGCATGGTGCCTGGTTCTGGCAGGGGGAACTTGGCGGTGGCGGAGTTCTGAACGACATGATGTGCCATTCGGTCGAGCTGGCACGCTTTCTGCTTACCGATCCGTCAAAGCCGCGCAGCAGTGTCAGGCCGGTCAAGGTCTCGGCGACGATCGGCTGCCTGAAGTACTCGCGCCCGGAGTATGCGGCGATACTGAAACAGACGATGGGACCGGAGGTCGACTATCTCAAACGGCCATCGGAGGATTTCGCACGGGCGACGATCACCTACATCGACGATGCCGGTCTTCCGCTCGTCGCTGAGGTGACAACGTCGTGGAGTTATGTCGGGCCAGGGCTGCGGCTGAGCGCAGAACTGCTCGGACCGGAGTATTCACTATCGATCAACTCGCTCAATACGAGCCTCAACCTGTTTATGAGCCGACGCGTCAAAAGTCCGGGGGGGCCGGGTGAGGATCTG
>JBEIMN010000606.1:0-2401 GCA_040378705.1 Acidobacteriota bacterium | reverse complement strand
GTCCTGCAGAGTGGGCGTCGTGGTCCGCGCGGAGGTTCATCGCTCTGGAGCAGTGGATTTCTGCCGACCTCATTCCAGGGAGTTCCATTTCGTGGCCAGGGCGATCCGATCCTCAATCTGCAGAGTCCGGGAGGCGCTGACCGTACACAGGAGCGCGATTTTTACGATACGGTGGGAGCGCTCAACCGCGAGCGGCTCGATGTGACGGGGGATCCGGAGATTCTGACGCGGCTCAACGCCTACGAGATGGCCTATCGTATGCAGACGAGCGCACCGGATCTGATGGATCTGGGCAGTGAGTCTGCGGCAACGCTCGAGCTTTATGGCGTCAGGCCGGGCGAGTCGGGTTTCGCCGCCAATGCCTTGCTGGCGCGGAGGATGATCGAGCGCGGAGTGCGCTTCGTCCAGCTTTACCATACAGACTGGGATCATCACGGTGAGGTCGGGAACACGCTCGGGGCCGACATCGAGAATCGTTGCCGCGAGGTCGATCAGGCATCGGCGGCGCTGATTCTTGACTTGAAGCAGCGCGGGTTGCTCGAAGACACGCTGGTCATCTGGGGAGGAGAGTTCGGGCGGACTCCGATGGGCGAGGTTCGTCAGTCGACCGGACGGGATCACCACATCGATGGCTTCACGATCTGGGTGGCGGGTGGTGGCTTCAAGGCCGGATACATTCACGGTGAGACGGATGAGCTTGGCCTCGGCGTGATCGATGGCGGAGTTCACGTTCACGACCTACACGCGACGCTGCTGCACCTGCTCGGGTTCGATCATGAGCGATTGACCTACCGTTTCCAGGGGCGTGATTTCCGTTTGACGGATGTGCACGGGCGAGTGGTCACCGATATTCTGGCCTGATATACTCCGGGCGGGGAGCGGTTCATTCGGACCGCTCCCACTCTCCGCGGAATTGCGAGCGGCGCAATATTTACAACTGATCAAGAAGTGGGTACGAGATGAGAAGAGCTCGAAATTACGGTAAGGTCTGCCTGTTGCTGGCGGTGTTGGCGGCACTGGTCGCGATAAAGCTGACTGAATGGGAAGAGATCGTCGCGGCCGATGAGCCGGCGGTCAGTTTCAATCGCGATATTCGTCCGATCTTCTCGGACACCTGTTTCCGGTGTCACGGGCCGGACAAGAGTGGACGGAAGGCGGGGCTGCGGCTTGATATTAGGGATGAGGCGTTGCGGAAGACGCGATCCGGAGTGACGCCGATCGTTCCGGGCCGGCCGGAGGAGAGTGAGATTGTCCGGCGGATCTTCTCTGCTGAAGCGGGGGAGGTGATGCCGCCGGAAGAGGCGCACAAAGTACTGACTGCGAGCCAGAAGCAGTTGATCCGGCGCTGGGTGGCCGAGGGGGCCGTTTATGAGGGGCACTGGGCCTATGAAGCAGTAAAGCGGCCGGCAGTGCCGGGTGTGGGGACGCTCGTCAACAATCCGATCGATCGGTTTATTCAGAAGCGGTTATCGGCTGAGGGGCTGGCGCCATCGCCGGAGGCCGACCGGCGAACGCTGATCAGGCGAGTCACGCTCGACCTGACGGGGATTCCGCCGACGCCGGCGGAGATCGCGGCATTTGTCGATGATCGCGCGCCTGACGCCTATGCCAGACTGGTCGATCGACTGCTCGCTTCGCCTCGCTACGCCGAGAAGCAGACGATGCTCTGGCTCGATGCGGTGCGCTACGCCGACACCGCCGGCTTTCACGGTGACAACGCCTTTCCGGCCTGGCCATATCGTGATTACGTGCTGAAGGCATTTCGGAGCAACATGCCATTTGATCGTTTCACGCGCGAGCAGTTGGCGGGTGATCTGATACCGGGGGCGACGGTCGATCAGAAAGTGGCCTCCGCCTACAACCGCATCAGCCGCATGTCATCGGAAGGCGGGTTGCAGCCGGTCGAGTATCTGGCAAAATATGCCGCCGATCGGGTGCGGACGACGAGCATCGTCTGGCTTGGGGCGACGATGGGCTGTGCTGAGTGTCACGATCACAAGTTCGATCCGTACCTCGCGAAGGACTTCTATGCGATGAAGTCCTTTTTTGCCGATATCAGGGAGACGGGGCTGGTTCCGAGTCGTGGTCGGGAGGCGTGGGGCAGCCGGATGACGCTGCCGACAGAGGCGCAGCGCCGGCAGCACGCCGAGTTGACGGCTTCAATAGATTCCCAGCGCGCCAGTATGCGTGAGACAGTGGCAGCGTTCCCGGATCTGACTGACCGGCTGGCGCGGCTCGAAGCGGCGCACAAGGCGGGTGAGCTTGCCTGGCGGTTTCAGCGTCCACTGACGGCGACGGCGACCGGTGGGGCGCAAACAACGATCTACAATGACCGTCGGTTGAGAGTCAATCAGTATCTTGAAGGCAATCTCGTTTCGAGCGAGATCGATGGCGATGGTTT
>JBEIMN010000605.1:0-2409 GCA_040378705.1 Acidobacteriota bacterium | reverse complement strand
GCTGTAGGTCAGACTGCGACCAGAAGCGTAGATGGCCAGGTGCTTCAGGAAGCTGAAGGCAACCTGATCGATCCGGTCATTGGCAAGATAGCGTTTCAGATCGTTGGCGCCGCTGACCTCTGTTCGGTCGGGCAGCGTGCTGCGCGCGTCTGTCGACTGCGTCTTCAGCCTTCCGCCGGCGTTGAACTCTTCGAGGGCGACGCCCCACGGATCGATTTTGGCGTGACAAGAGCGACAGGCGGCAACATCGCGATGCTGTTCAAGCCGCTGCCGCAGCGTCAAATCCTTCGTCGCTTCCTTGAGCGCCGGGACATTCGGTGGCGGATCGGAGGGCGGCTCGGCGACGATCTTCCGCGCAAGCCACGCGCCGCGCTTGACCGGATTCGATTCCCGACCGTCGGAAAGACCCGCCATAATCGCCGCCTGCGTCAGGACGCCGCCCAGCTCCGTCCGGCCGTGCCTGATTGGAATGAACCGGAATCCGCTTTCAGTCTTATCCCCAAGATCATAATATCCGGCGACCGCTTCATTCGCCATGATGAAATCCGATTGGATCAAATTTGTTGCCGGAAGATTCTTCGTTATCAGGTAGCGCAGAAACTCTACGGGCTCCTGCCGAAGCTGCGTCCGTGTTTCGCGGGTGAGCTTCGGAAACCGCGTCCGGTCCGGCTCAAGCACTTGAAACTTATCGAGACTGAGCCACTGCGAAGCGAATTCACTGATGAAGCGTGAGAATTTCTGATCGGAGATCATCCGCTCTGTCTCAGCATTCAACTGCTGACGCAGCGTCCCGGCCGCGGCAAGCTGCATCATTCTTGCGTCCGGCGGACCATTCCAGAGGAAGTATGAGAGTTTCGACGCCAGCTCGTAGCCATCGAGCGGCTCCGGCCCGGGCGTTGTGCTGCTCTCGATCAGAAACAGAAATTGTGGTGAGGTGAGGGCGACCAGCAGCGCATCCTTGACGCTCTCTTCGAAGCTGCGCCCGGAAGCTGCCGAGTTTTGGTAGACCGCAACCAGCGCCTTCTCTTCGGCAGTGGTAAGCGGACGACGATAGGCACGTTGCGCGAAGTTACGGAGAATACGCCGGGCGTAGGCGGGGCGATCACTCTTCTGCTCGTAGTCGATGAAAATATTCTTGTATGCCGGCGTCGGCCACGATTCGTGCAACGGCCCTTCGAACTCGACGGCGCGGATGAGCAGCCGCGGTATGTCGCGTCCGTCTGTGTATTCGCTGCGGACGCCGAGCTCACGCACACCGGCGAGGTAGTTGACGTTGTCCTTCTCCACCTCTGGGTTTGGGAAATTGCGCATCGCGCCTTCAAAGACGTAGCGGGCGAGCTTTGTACCGGCCACGGGTTCGGGTTCACCGACGGCGACGAGCGAGCTGCCGCAGTCACGCCGGAATCCGAGATAGACACCAACTTTCGGCGCGCGCTTCTCGAACGCAAGGAAGTGGCGCGCCAGCTCGTGCGTCTCTGGCAATGGCGTCAGGACTATCTTTGCGGCATCGAACGCCCCGTCGATGACGGCGCTGACCGGGGTCGGCCCTGCCTTGAGCCGGACAACCATAAATGCCGGCTGTTGCAGTCCGCCTGAAAATTGTCGATCACCGATCTTTAGTGCGACGTCGGGCAATTTGACCGCATTGCTCCGGCCCGCCGGGCGGCTCCGCTCCTGGGGTGGTGCGATAGCTGCCTTTCCCGGCAAAACCAATCCCTGAACCTCCGCCGGCCCGAGCGCGCGCCTGTAAACGCGCACTTCATCAATCAGGCCCTTGAACGACTCGACGCCGGCCGCGCTGCCAAGGACGAGATCGCCCTGCGGATCGAGATTGGCCGGACCCGTCGTTCCACGCCCGACCGGAAGACCGTTGACGTAAATTCGCGTCTCGTTCTTTCCACGTTGCACGACCACCGCGAGATGCTGCCAGCTCTCCCGTCGTATCGATTCCGGCTGCGATATGACTCTGCCATTGAAGGCGCCCTGCAGACCCGCGGAGACGAACTGGAGCGTGTTTCGCTCCTCGAGATCGAGCGACCAGCCCTGCGCGCCGTGCCCGCCGGCGCTGATGACCGCACCATTCCCGCGTGGCCTGATCCAGGCCGACACCGTGAAATCCCCGGTCCCAATGTTTCTTGTGCCATCGCCGGAGATGATCAGCGCGTCGGTGTGGGCGTTGAACGCCACTCCCTTCCCAAATGGCGATTCAACCGATTGCGCCTTGCCGGCTAATCGTTCCGCTCCCGACTGGCCATCGAGCGCCCAGGATCCGGCGAGCGCCTCGTTGAGCCTTGAAGTGTCCGGGGCCGGCGTAGCGGCGGGCGGCGCGGCATGGACAGCAACCTGATAGATGCCCGGCGTGCGGATCATCGCCGCACCACCATTGACCTCGACTCCCGCGCCATCCGC
>JBEIMN010000604.1:0-2412 GCA_040378705.1 Acidobacteriota bacterium | reverse complement strand
TGCCTCCTTAATGAAGATGGCATTCCTGGCCAGATAGCGCTCGATGATAAAGTCACCAGCCACGAAATTTCGCCAGGTCCTGACGATACTCAATTCGCCCTCATCGAAACCTGCCGGATTCTTCAACACAAACCGACCGATCAGCTCCGGTCTGGTCAGGAGAGCATCTCTCAGCGTCATTCGGTCATTGAGCTCTAAATATTTTAGTTGTTCGATAGTCTGACAATCCGGAAACAAGCTGACCTCTTTGTTGGTAAACAAGAGCAGCTCGAGCCACAGTTTCAGGAATAGACTCGCCTCTTCCTCAGGAATATTCATACCTGCCTCCAGTTGAATAATTGATCGACTACTTCCAGCACCAGTAATTGCACAATATTATCACCAATTCCGAAAAGCAAAAGCACGTCAGCCCGCCTCAGGAAATACCGATGAGACGATCAAAGGTAGTAGGCAGGGATCGCCTGTACTGTCGGAGTCAGCGGCAAACGAGTATCACCTATCGAGATGAGCGCACCGGGGCCGATCGGAAGACCGAGTGATTCCAGGACATGGAAATGACGGACAGCTTCCCTGCCCGCCGTCGCCGACCGCTTAATCTCTACCGGACAGAGTTGTCCATCCTGATGGATCACCAGGTCGATCTCCCGCCCATCACGATCGCGAGGGTAGAAGATTGGCGCTTCCCGCCCATTGTGCCACCAGCTTTTGACAATCTCGCTCACCACCCAGGTTTCAAAGAACGCTCCCGCCATTGCTCCAGCCTCGAGCGTCTCCGGAGTTGACCACTGGGTGAGCCAGGCTGCAAGGCCAGTATCCAGGAAATAGAGCTTGGGCGTCTTGATCAACCGCTTGCTGATGTTTGAGTGGAATGGTTGAAGAATAAAGATGATACCAGAACTCTCGAGGATCGAGAGCCATCGCTTGCCGGTGGCGTGATTAATGCCGATGTCGCGGCAAAGATCCTGCAGATTGAGCATCTGGCCGGTACGCGCCGCACATCCACGCAGAAAGCGCAGAAACACATTCTCATCTCCAACATTAGCCAGATCGCGAACATCACGCTGCAGGTAGGTCTGGACAAATGAGCCATAGAAGAGACCATGGTCCATCTGTACTTCTCCCCAAAGTGCCGGAAATGCCCCGCGCCAGATCCGCTCAAAGATTTCACGCATCCCGCTCGGTCGACTGCCGTCACGACTGACGAGATTGTCAGGAGTCGGCCAAAAGGGTGGTGCGAATGGGGCGCTGACAATCTCACGTTGTGAAAACCCAAGCAGAGTCAGAATCGCAACCCGTCCCGCCAGAGACTCGGAGACACCATTCATGAGGTGAAACTGCTGTGATCCGGTCAGCCAAAAACTCCCCGGGCGGCGATCACGATCAACCTGAATCTTTATGTAAGTAAGCAACTCGGGAGCATATTGCACCTCGTCGAGCAGCAATGGAGGCTGAAACCGCTGCAGGAAGAGCGCCGGATCCTCCCGCGCCAGCGCCCGAACCAGCGGATCATCGAGTGTCACATATGCTCTCGACTCTCCAGCCAGATGGCGGAGAAGCGTCGTCTTGCCTACCTGCCGGGGGCCGGTCACCAATACGACCGGAAACTGCTCCGTTGCACGGCTAAAATATTGCTCAAGAGTACGAGTTCTATAGTTCATTATCGGTCCTGACCTGCTTAATACGACTTACTATCTCGGCAGATTTCATAGTCTACTATAAAATCTGCCGAAGTCGACCTGGTATGAAATGGAACGCTATCAATATCAGCACTGTCCAGATTCGTGCTCTTTTCGGCATCTCCATCAAAACATCTTTGCGTCTTGTCGTGAGTTCAAAAATGAAGCGACAAGGCTCGCGCTGGTTCCGACAAGTCCATTGATCAGCTTACAGATCACGGAGAGATCTCACGCAAAGACGCCAAGACGCAAAGGAAATAAGAGTTGAAGACGGCACCTCCATCAAAACATCTTTGCGTCTCTGCGTCTTGGCGCGAGTCCAAAAATGAATACGAATCATTATCGGTAATAACACCGTCGCCCGAACAAAAACGCCTCGCCACTTGCTGGAGCGCTCCTTCTTCTTCCTGTGCTACCTGTCTGACAATGAAGAGACGGCGGCAAGGAAGAGCTGGGGCAGGACTATCCCGCTGTGGAGGGAGACGGCCATCGCGCCGTCTCTTTCTGTGAGGGGTGACATAGTATATTCTGTTGCCGATTTGACGGTCATCGTTCGTCAAGAGACCTGATTGGATAGTCTGAACAGATAAGCACGAGAGGGGAGCAGAGCCATGATCCCAGGTGGACGCAGAGCATACGGCTGGTTGTTGACAGGGGCAGTCCTGGTGGCGCTGACGGTGGGGGCATTCGCCCAGTCACCATCGGCAATACCAGGTGTTCGTGAAGAGGCGATGAT